>CAZKMS010000087.1:1607-5439 GCA_964553805.1 uncultured Verrucomicrobiaceae bacterium | reverse complement strand
GGCCGGAGGTGACCTGGCCGATCTACAAAAACGGCTCCATCGGCCCGATGTAAGAATAGGCCACCGTTTGCACGCCTGCAGCCAGCACACCGGCTGCCAGCAGCGCGTCCATCCACATCTCCCAGTCTTCGCCGCCCATCACCGCCACGGTTTGAGCGATGTCATCGCCGGCGGCGGGTTCGATGGTGATCTCGTTGACCACGCCGGTGCCGGTGTTGAGGTTCTTGTTGGTGTAGGTTTCGCCGACGGGCTTCAGCACCGACTTGAAGACTTCGCCCGTGCGCGGATGGGTTCGGCGCGGTGAGGCCAGACTGTAAACCACGCAATCCACCTGCCCCAAGTCGGCGCGAATGGCCTCGATCACCTGGCTTTTGAGTTCGTCGGAAAAAGCGTCGCCATTGAAGGAGCGGGCGTAAAGCCCCGTAGCGCGCGCTTCGGTCTCGAAGGCGGCGGTGTTGTACCAGCCTGCGGTGGCGGTGCGGCCGGACTCGGCGGGGCGCTCGAAAAACACCCCGATCGTGGCCGCTCCGGAGCCGAAAGCTGCGGCGATGCGCGAGGCCAGGCCGTAGCCGGTTGAAGCGCCGATCACCAGCACCTTGTTGGGTCCATTGGCAATGGTGCCGCGGGAACGCACCAGTTCGATCTGTTCGGCGACGTGGCGGGCGCAGCCCTCCGGGTGGGCGGTGGTGCAAATGAATCCTCGGATTTTCGGGGCAATGATCATGGCTAATCGAGCGTTAGCAGCGCCACCCCCCTTGGCAAACAGTTTCCTTTGCGCCCGCCTTGGCTGGGGGGGCGAAAAGCCGATAATTCGGAGGTCTGAAGCATCTGGCGGCAGCCCAAAAAAATCAAAGGCTCCGCTTGCGCGGCGGGACGCCCCACGCATTCTAGCCGCCGAGTAAAAGCCAGCGGCCTGTATGAAGACCAAACGGCGAACCGTCGTTACGATCGACCAACTGAACCGCGCGAACGTGGACGTGATGCGCGAGCTGATGGGCTTTGGCTTTTGGACCCCGCGGCTCAACCAAGTGCAAGTCTGGCTGGTGCCGCGCGGCAATCCGCATGGCTGGCAGTGGTACGGTGGCGATCACTCCATTTGCATTGCCGCGATCAGCAAGGCGCGGTTGCGCGAGGCGCTGGCGCGCAAAAAACGCACGCGCCTGCGTGATGTGCTGCGCCACGAGTGGGCGCATGCCATCGCCAGCGTGCACCGCGGCCTGTTCCGTTCGCGCGCTTTTCGCGAGGCCTTCGGCGGGCCGCACGGCTGGGATTTCTCCTGGGTTTATGATCCGGAGTTCCACGTCTCCGGTTACGCCGCCACCGCCACGAGCGAGGACTTCGCGGAGACGTTCATGTTCTTCCTCAAGTATGGCGGCCACCTGCCGCGCCGTTTCGACACGCCGGTCATCCGCCGCAAGTGGCGCTTCATCGCCCGCCTCGCGCGCCGGCTGCGTCTCTATCGCCGGACTTATTTCCGGCTCAGCCGGTAGAACATCACACCGCCGATGCCCAGGAACAGCACGTTGGGCGCCCACATCAGCAGATGCGGAAAAGCGGAGGGTTGGTCGTTCAAGATATCGCCCAGCAAAATGAAGAGCATGTACACCAGCGCCGTCATCAGGCTGAGCGCGAAGCCTGCCGAGGTCTCGCGCCGTTGCGCGGTCACACCCAGCGGGATGCCCACCAGCGCAAAGGTCAGGCAGGCGAGGGGAAAGCTGTAGCGTTTGTTCAACTCAGTGAGCGACGAACTGAGCGCTTTTTCGTCCATCGGCTGCTGCGTGTTGGTGTCCACGCCATGGCTGAGTTCCGTCCACAGTTCGGACGTCGTTTTCATGCTGGCGTTGACGCGCTCCCGGCTTTCTTTGAGGCGCGACAGCGGGAAGGTGAGGGCAAATTCCTCGAAGTAAATCGGCTCGATGCCGATGATGCCGCCTTTTTCATCGAGCTTGGCCGTTTCCACCGCGCCGTTTTCCAGCTTCAGCACGAAGTCGAGCACGCCAGGAGTGAGCTCCAGCTTGGCGCGCCTGGCTCGAATGATGCGTTTGACCTTCGCGGAGCCTTCAATCTCGACGATCGTCAGGTTGGTCAGATCCTGGCCGTCGCGCTGGCCGGTGTAGATGCGGTAGCCGGGGAATTTGTCCAGCACCCGGTTCTCGGGGAACAACGAGGCGGGGTCCTCGGTCGCCACTTGGTAAAACAGGCGCTTCATGCGGTTCTTCGCCGCCGGCGCCAGATCCACATTCACCCAGTAGCAGGTGGCGGAAAGCAGCGCCGCCAGCACGAACACCGGCAGGCAGATGCGCGGCATCGAGGTGCCCGTCATGCGCAGCGACACCAGCTCGTTGTCGGCTGACAGGCGGCCATAGACCAGCAGGATCGCGGTCAAAAACGCCCACGGGATGGTGAAGATGAGCGAGAAGGGAATGACCAGGGCGATGAACTCCGCCACAAAAGACAGCGGCAGCTCGGTGTTGCCCAGGAGCTGGTCCAGCTTCTTGTAAACATTGCCCAGCACCATCACGCCGCTCAGCACGACGACACCGGTCAGCGTGGCCATCCACACTTGGCGGCCGATGTAGCGGTCAAAGATGCGTGGAAACATGCCTCAGGATTTGGCGGCTCGGCGCGGCATCAGACGGCGCGCTTAATCTTCGAAGCGCAGCACGTACTCGCCGCCTTTTTGCAGATTCAAACGGTCGCGCACCTCCATTTCGAGGTAGTTGTCATCGGTTTGAATCCAGTTCAAGCGTCGCAGCATCTTGTCGCGCTCCAGCCGCAGGCCTTCGCTTTCGGCGTGCAGGGCGTTGAGCTTGGCGCGCATGGCGTTCTGCTCCGCCAGCGGTTCCTTGAAACAGGACATCACCGCCACAAACAGCACGAGTGCCAGGAGACCCTTGCCCAGCCGCAGCCCCCAGCGCAGCAAACGGTCGGTTCGCTGTTCCGGCAGGGCGCGGTGGCCTTGAATCTCCTGGTATCTCATGATGTTTTGAATCAGACCTTCATGCGGCCGCCAAAGATGGCGCTTTCGCCCAGCTCCTGCTCGATGCGCAGCAACTGGTTGTACTTGGCGATCCGGTCGGAGCGGCTCAGCGAGCCGGTCTTGATCTGGCCGGCGTTCGTCGCCACCGCGATGTCGGCGATGGTGGAATCCTCCGTCTCACCGGAGCGGTGGCTGATCACCGAGGTGTAGCGGTTTTCTTTCGCCAGCTCCACGGAGTCAAAGGTCTCCGTCAGCGAGCCGATCTGGTTCACCTTCACCAGGATGGAGTTCGCCACGCCCAGGTCGATGCCCTTGCGCAGGAATTCGACGTTGGTGACGAACAAATCGTCGCCCACCAGTTGCGTCGTCGCGCCCAGCTTGTCGGTCAGCACCTTCCAGCCGGTCCAGTCGTTCTCGGCGCAGCCGTCCTCGATCGAGATGATCGGGAACTTCTTCTGCAGGCCGGCGTAGTAATCGACCAGCTCCACCGCGGTGCGCTTGCTGCCGTCGGATTTTTTGAAGACGTAAAGGCCGCTGTCCTTGTCGAAGAACTCGGAGGAAGCCACGTCGAGCGCGATGGCGATGTCATCACCGATCTTGTAGCCGGCTTTCTCGATCGCCTGGGCGATCACCTCCAGCGCGTCGTCCGCCGATTTCAGCGTCGGAGCGAAACCGCCTTCGTCGCCCACCGCCGTGCTCAGGCCGCGGTCGTGCAGGATCTTCTTCAGCGCGTGAAACACCTCCGCGCCGTAGCGCAGCGCCTCGGAGAAGGTCGGCGCGCCTTTCGGCATGATCATAAACTCTTGGAAGTCGATCGGCGCGTCGCTGTGCGCGCCGCCGTTGATGATGTTC
>CAZKMS010000087.1:0-1597 GCA_964553805.1 uncultured Verrucomicrobiaceae bacterium | reverse complement strand
GCCAGTGCCGATGATGAACATCATCAACGGCACTGGCAGCACCTTCGCGTTCGGACCGCCGAGGTACTTGTAGAGCGGCTGGCCGAGCTGGATTGCCGCCGCCTTCGCCACCGCCATCGACACGCCGAGGACGGCGTTGGCGCCGAGCTTGGACTTGGTCTTGGTGCCGTCCAGTTCCAGCATCGCGTTGTCGATGCCCAGCTGGTCCGCCGCGTCGTAGCCGATGATCGCGTCGGCGATCTCATCATTCACGGAGGCCACCGCTTTCAGCACGCCCTTGCCCAGGTAGCGCTTCTTGTCGCCGTCTCGCAACTCCAGCGCCTCATGCTCGCCGGTGCTGGCGCCGCTCGGAACCGCCGCCCGGCCCACTGCGCCACCGTCCAGCATCACGTCCACCTCCACGGTGGGGTTGCCGCGCGAGTCGAGAATCTCGCGCCCGGTCACTGCCACAATCGTCAGTTCGTCCATTGTCAGAATTATTTAAGTTTTATAGATTTTTCGGGGATTTTCAAGGGCAGGCTCCAAATTCATGCCGCCCGCCATTGCATACCCCGAATCCCGTCCCGCACAACTGGAGAAAGGACCGCTGCTGCCACCCCATTCTGCCATCGACAAAACCGCTCCTCCCGCGTATAAGAACCCTGTCACGACAGGGGTGTCCCGCCGCAGGGACTGAGACGGGCCTGCCCGAACCCTCCGAACCTGATGCGGGTCATGCCGCCGAAGGGAGTTCGCTCGGAGGTTTTTCTCAGTTCCGGCCACAGGCCGCCCCAACCAAGAACTCAGAACCAGGAACCAAGAACGCCCCCCTCCATGATCGCCGATCCCAAAGCCTCCTTCGAGCCGCATTCCTCCGAGCAACTCCCCGCCTCCACCCGCATCTACGTCGAAGGCCAAATCCACCAAGACGTCCGCGTCCCCATGCGCGAAATCGCCCTGTCGCCAACCAAAGCTTTTAACGGCCGCATCGAGGTCAACGAACCCGTCCGCGTCTATGACACCGCCGGTCCTTGGGGTGATCCGGCCTACACCGGCACCGTCGAGGAAGGCCTGCCCGGCCTGCGCAAAAGCTGGATACTCGCCCGCAACGACGTCGAAGCCTACGAAGGCCGCGAAATCGAGCCACGCGACAACGGCTACCTCACCGCCAACCACGCCGAATACGCCGCCGCCAAGCGTGAGGGCCTGCTCAGCCCCCTGAAAGCCCCCATCAACGCCCAGCGCCAGCCCTTGAAGGCCAAGCCCGGCAAGGTCGTCACCCAGCTCGCTTATGCCAAAGCCGGCATCATCACCCCCGAGATGGAATTCATCGCCATCCGCGAAAACATGAGCCGACATCAGATTGCAGATTTAAAGGACGACATCCTCCGCAACGACCTCCACAAACAACACGCCGGCTCCGCCCAATCGGTCCCATCAGACCTATACGTCCCATCCGTCTTCCGTCGCTTCCCGCAAAGAATCCCCGCCGAAATCACCCCCGAATTCGTCCGCTTCGAAGTCGCCGCCGGCCGCGCCATCATCCCCGCCAACATCAACCATCCCGAACTCGAGCCGATGATCATCGGCCGCAACTTCCTCGTCAAAATCAACGCCA
>CAZKMS010000086.1:0-23409 GCA_964553805.1 uncultured Verrucomicrobiaceae bacterium | reverse complement strand
TGGCAACACAGTTGCGCTCAGCCACCCCGCCCGCTTCGGTGAAAGCTCCTCCCACATAAAGGTCTGTGCCGGTTACCGCCAATGCCCGCACCGTACCGTTCACTCCCGAACCCAAAGCGCTCCAGGCACTGCCATCCCATTTGGCAAGGTGACGGATATTCATCCCGTCCCCCACAAAGAAAGCCCCGCCTGCGTAAATATCGGTGCCGCTCACCTCCAAAGCATAGATTAGAAAGCGGTTCACTCCCGACCCAAAAGCGCTCCAAGCACTGTTGTCCGTTCCTCCCAGCGTCCATTTGGCGATCCGGCTATTCCCTGCCGCCCCACCTGCCGAGGCAAACGCGCCTCCCACATAAAGGTCCGTGCCAGCGACCGTCAGAGCAAGCACAAAGTTGCCTGCCCCCGAACCTAAAGTTTCCCAAGCACTGTTGTCCGTTCCTCCCATCGTCCATTTGGCAACACGGGTGCTTCCAGGTACTCCGCCAGCCATGCTGAAGTGGCCCCCCACGTAGAGATCCGTGCCGGTTACAGCCAACGCGCGCACCGCGCTATTCGTCCCCGAACCCAGCGCGCTCCAATCGTTGTTACTCGTCCCTCCCAGCGTCCATTTGGCAACATTGTTCGCAACCACTCCTCCCGCTGCGATGAAATGGAAATGGCCTCCCGCGTAAAGGTCTGTATCGGTTGCAGCCAACGCGCGCACCTCGCCATTCACGCCAGAACCCAGCGCGCTCCAATCGTTGTTGTTCACCCCTCCCAGTCTCCATTTGGCAATATGATTGCGTCCAGCCACCCCGCCCGCCATGCTGAAATAACCTCCCACGTAGAGATCCGTGTCTGTTGCTGCCAGCGCATACACATAACCGAAAGAAGAACTGCCGGCAATGCCGCCTACCCCCGAACCCAATGCGTTCCAAGCGCTGTTGCTCGTTCCTCCAATCGTCCATCTGGCGATGTTGTTGACGCTCGTCGCGCCTGCCGCAGAAAAATAGCCTCCCACGTAAAGGCTCGTGCCACTCACCTCCAGCGCATACACGGCACCTCCCACCCCGGAAGCTAGACTACCCCAAGCACTGTTATCCGTACCTCCAAGAACCCATTTGGCGATACGGTAGCGACCACTCACTCCGCCCGCTTCAGTGAAAGCTCCTCCCACATAAAGGTCAGTCTCCGTCACTGCCAACGCATACACGATGTCGCTGACTCCAGACCCCAGTGCGCTCCATGAGCCTCCATTCCATTTCGCAACATAACGGGCCTCCACATCTCCCACCACGGTGAAATCACCGCCAATGTAAAGGTTCCCCTCTCCATCAACAGCCAGGGTATAGAGAATGTCATCCGTGGGCACCGCTCCCATGCTGATCCAGTCCGCGTCGCTGAAGGTGGGATCAATGCGCACTGGGTAAACGGCGGTGCTGTCGTCCACGGCGATGGTCACGCGGTCCGCCGTCGTCACCTCCATGCGCGCGTCGAGTTCCTTTCCTGTAGCATCGGTTACATGAAGGCGGCTGTAGGCGAGTTCACGGCCGCTGTCTTCCAGGGTGAGCTTGGCCCCGTAGGGTGCGGTTTCCGCCCGCGCACCGTTGACTTCCAACTCCAGGCGCAGGCTGCCCTCGCCTTCGGGACGCTCCGAGATCACGAAGTCCTGGCGGATGCCGTCCATGCTGGCGCTGTATTCCTCCACCACGCCGGGACGCGACCACGCGGCGGCCTCGCCGGTGGTGTGGACGGCTCCGGTGGCGGGAAGTTGGTGCAACCTTTCAGGTTGCTCGGGCAAGCTGGAAGCTTGCCCCACTTTCACCGCCCGCACGCGGAAGCGCTCTGGGTGCCCTGATGTTTCGGTGGACTCGATCCATAAGCCCTCCGCTGTGGCCTCCGCTTCCAGTTTTTGGAAAACGGCCCGCAGTCGCGCGCCGCGCGCCGTGAACGTGACGCCGATGCCGTCTCCAGAATACTGCTTCTGTGCCTCTGCGCCGAGTTGAGAGAAGGGGATGGACGCGGCTTGCCCAGGCGGAGACGGTTCGCCAGCCTGAAGAATGCCCGTCAGCAGGCACGCGGAGAGGAGGGCGAAACGCGGATTCATGATGGAAAAAGACGAGCGCAGGGTTCGGAAAAATAAGGGTGGAGGATAGGATGCCGGACAGGGTCTCATCCTCTGAGCGCCGTGTGCTGTGGGATCATGGCTTAGAAAACGACAAACAAGCGGAAAGACAAGCTTTTTTCGCCCGCCAACGCCGTGGCAGCGCAGGCTGTATTCTGTGGGGCGAGCGCTGGCTCGCCCAACGCGCGCTCCGGCGCACGGACCTCCGGGTCCGCAGCACTCCGCTGCCCAAACCCCGTCTAAACCACTCTCCCGTTCCGCCTGCTCACCCGCCAAGCGGTCCCTTCAAGCGGGCCACCCGCTGCGGGTTCGGAGGCCCGTGCGCCTTTGCGGGCGAGACGCCCGCATGACACGGCACAACCGGGGACGGGCTGTGCTACAAGGCGAAGCGTCTGCGCAAAATCCAATCTTCTTGCATGGAAGCCCACCTTTCCACGTTTCTCCTTCTTCCCAAAAAGAAGCCAGCCTCAAATATGAAACCGCTCCATCTGCCCCTCGCCGCCGCTTTGTGTCTTTTTACCGCCGCCTCTCAGGCCGCCACGCTCACTGTTTCCGAGTCCCCGAAGGGTGCTCTCGTCAAGATCGGCGATCAAGTCTTCGCCGAGTACGTCGTCAACGATGCGAGCACCAACATGCCCTACCTGTGGCCGATCTACGGCCCCACGCAAAAGGCCATGACCCGCGCCTACCCAATGCAGGACGTCGAAGGCGAGGTCAAAGACCATGTCCATCACCGCGGCCTTTGCTTTGGCCATGAGAGCATCGGCGGTTACGACACTTGGGCGGAGAAGGCGACCTTCGAGGAGCAGCTTGAAAACAAGAACCCGGAGCGCGCCGCCAAGGCCAAGGAGCGCATGGGACACCTCGGCAGCATCCAGCACCGCAAATTTGAAAAACCGGAGGTCAAGGACGGTGCGGCCACCATCGTCGCGGTCAGCGACTATCTGGACAATGCCGGCAAAAAGCTGCTCGAAGAGCGCCGCACGCTGGTATTCTCCGTGGACGGCGAGCAGCGTCTCATCGATGTCGATATCGAACTCATCGCCAGCGAAGGCCCCGTCGTCGCCGACGACCGCAAGGACTCCGGCCTCAGCATCCGCGTGCCCACCAGCATGTCCGTGGACACCAAGCTCGGTGGCAAAATCATCAACAGCGAGGGCGACATCGACAAGGACGCCTGGGCCAAACGCGCCCGCTGGTGCGACTTCCACGGCCCCGTCGAAGGCGAGCACCTCGGCGTCGCCATGCTCAACCATCCCGCCAGCTTCCGCTACCCCACCTACTGGCACGCCCGCACCTACGGCCTCTTCACCGCCAACCCCTTCGGCACAAGCTCCCTCAACCCCGAGGAACCTAACGGCGCGCACACCATCGAGCCTAACCAGCCGCTCAAGCTCTACCACCGCTTCATCTTCCACAAAGGCGACGAGAAAGCCGCGGACATCGAAGCCGCTTGGCAGGCTTATTCCAAGATCGCCAAGCCCTGAGGTCCCCGCAAGCCTCGCGCGGCGGGCCGATGGCTCGGCCCGCCGCAACACACCACCTCGCCACGGATTCTGCCTACTGGGGCAGAAATAGGACTGAGCCGGTTAAACCCGTGCCGTCAACAACACGCGGTTTAGGGGTCACAAAGTAGCCGTAGCCACCGCGTCCAGAACCTTTCTGGAACAAGACCCCGCGCCAATTCAATTTACTTCCTCCAGTGGGAATCACAAAGCCGCTCAAATCGCCTCTACCCCGCACAAGACGGCAGGTGAAGCTCTTGTCGCCAAGGGGGGCCACTGTGATCTTATTGTTTGTGTCGATATTGACTGCCCTGGTCACTGCCCCTCCCAGATTCCCGCCAGAAAATGTCACCCTGACATTGCCGTTCAGCGGATCAGGCGCGCTCAAGGAACTCAACAAGGGCGATGACCCATCCTCATAGATCGCGGCCAGCGCGTCCAGGCAAATGCCGTCAGCCCAGCCTAGAGGGTACCACTGCGCGTTCAAACTGGGGCGATACCACGCCATTCCCGCTCCACTCATGTCAAAGTCTTCCGCATTCTGAACATCGACCCACCCGCTGAGACTTCCCTTTTTGGCATACAACTGCGCGAACAAGGGCCAGCGCAAACTGCGGGACAGTGGCATGGCAAAAGTGACTGGAGTATCGTCAGCCAGTCTGCCGCTGAACCGGACCTGTCCAGCAGATGAAACCACGCCTGTGGCAAATCCATCACCTTGAGGGAAGTCGTTTTCTGTGTAGCCCGGTTGAAAACTCCGATGCTGAAACATCAGGGTGAACCGTCTGCCAGACACCGCTTCCCCATTCAGGTCGGCGCTCAATTTGGTTGCGGAATTAAAGTGGGCACGTTCGGTCAGGACTTGAGAAACCGCGATTACCTCCCCCGCCTCATGCTGCGTCAACGTGCCAACCATCTGATTCGTGGCCCCGCTCAAATCCATCTGCAAAGCCAAGACCAAAGACGGCTTGTCTCGACGAGGAAAAGTGACCGAGGTGTCACGATTCGCTCCAAAACGCGCATTGCCTGAATTGTCCAGCACAGCCTTCAATCGGAACTCAAGCCCGCCGATCTTTAACTTGCCGGAAAGAGCGCCTTTGGTCGTCACCGCCGCGGTGAGGAAGCCGGCGGTTTCATTGCTGCCTGGGGTGCCATCTTCCGGACCGGCACCGGCGGGAGCGCGATCTGGAAACTGATTGTCAGGCTTCGCCAGACCATTGAACACGCCCGCCACATCCAGAGTGAACGGGTTGTCGATGAAGCTGGCCGTTAGCACCAGATTCTCTTGATGCGTGAAAGTCAGCTTGGGCACCTCCATCATGGCGGGTGTGACGCCTGCCGCAGATGCATCACTCACCATCCAGCCGGCGAAAACCTTGCCCGCCGCTGGTTTTGCCTCCAGCGTGTAGCGGAAGCCCACTTTGTAATTCGCGAGAGCAAGCTTGGAAGGCACCGTGCCCGCTCCTGAGGGAGTCAAGTCCACCGTCAGCGGGCGGATCACATTGTAGTTGAACGCCCGGGCCGCCACGGCGCTCAGGTTGCCTCGCATGTCGATGCTTCTGACCGTCAATTGATTGATTCCCGGCACCGGCATGAGGGGCAGAGCAAAAGCCACTTTCAGCCCGCCCGCCGAGGTGATGGCCAAGTCGTTGAAACTCCCTCCATTGAGTGACATCTGCACCTTCGCCACGCCCTTGCCGTCGCTTGAGCTTCCGGTGAGGTTTACATCCGCGCCTTCTGCGACGTTCGCATTCGCAGAGGGAGAAGTGACCACCACCGAGGGTTTGGTGGAATCAGCCGCAAGAATCTCAATGGCGGTCTGGGTGATGTCTCCCAAGACTGCCCCCGCCACCGGGTCAGAGAGCGTGGCCGTGAAACGCTTGTTGGGAATCTTGGCGCCGGCTTTCGGGATCAGCGTCAGCGTCACGGTGCGCGCGTTTTCTCCGGGGGCGAAGTCCACCGTGGCGGCCGGCCCCGCCAAGTCCACATAGTCCGCCCCTGCCAGCGCCTCCTTGAAGTAGGGCAGCGCACTCGCCGTGCCGTCGTCTGTCTGGAGGGTCACACCCGTAGCCTCAGTGCCGCCAGTCCGCTCCAACGTCAGTTCCACACTAACGGCACCTTGCATGACCACATAGCTCGCCGCGCTGAAGCGGATGGCACCAGATGCCGCAGGGATCACCGTCGCCACCTGCACTGGCGCGCCGCTGCTGAGTCCTGCTGTCGTCACCTCAACAGTCAGCGGTCCCTCGCTCAAGCCGCTCAGGCTGCCCACCGTGAGGCTCGACGATGTCGCCGCAGTAACCACGCCTGTCACCCCGCCGTCGAAGCTGACCACATTGTCCGCCAGAGTGGAAGAGAAGCCCGCGCCAAAGATCATGAGTGTGGAGTCACCGATGCCCGCATGGGCGGTGCGCGGCAGCACCTGCGGCACCACCGTGGCCACCTGCACGGCAGCGCCGCTGGAGATCCCGTTCACCTTCACCAACGCGGTGAGCGGACCCCGGCTCAGACCATTCACGGTGACCGTGAGCGTCGTGGGAGTGGCAGCCGTGACGGTTGCTTTGGCGCCATTGCCTAGCGTGACCAGATTCTTGGAGGGCGTGGTGGAAAAACCGCCGCCTTGGATCACCAGGCTGGTGGCTCCAGCACCCAGGGCTGCTGTGTTTTCAATCACCTCCGGCGCCACGACTGCCACCTGCACCGCTTTCCCGCTGGACACTCCGCGCACCGTCACCACAGCGGTCAGCGGACCAGTCTTGAGTCCGCTCAGTTCTGTTACGGTCAACTGGGTGGGAGTCGCCGCAGTCACCACGCCTGTGGCACCGTTGTTGAACGTGACACTGTTATCCGCTGCTAGCGGAGTAAAGTTCCGTCCCTTGATGATGAGAGATGAGGCCAGCGCTGGCAGAGACGTCGTGCTGACCGTCACCACCGGCTTCGGAAGATCTGGCTGTAACAGCGTGACCTTCCTCACTCCATAGCGGCCCACCAGCAACCTCTGCCGGCCTGCGTCATAATCAAAGCTATGGTAAGTTGTCGCAAAGACCTGATTTTGAGGAATTCGGTCCACCACGGTGTTGGCCGCACTCATCACACCAACGGTCTGCCCCATCGGCAGCGCCAATGATGTGGAACGCACCTCCTTTTTGTTGTTAAAGACCGTTGCATCCACGCCATAGCTGCTCAGCAGATAGCCGCCGTCAGGCAGAAAACGCCGCTTCCAATAGCCCAAGCCCACCGTGCCGTTCCCCACCAGCGAGTTGCCCTGCGTGATGGTGCCTGTCCTTCCAGCATTGCCATTGCACCATGTGGCCGCTCCGGCATTGCTTGTTGGGGGCGTCGTATCGTCTGGATTATCCCAAAGCGTGCTCAGCACCAGGTAGTTCCCATCCTTCAGTTCATAGACCCCTGACACGCCGTTGGTGCCTCCGCCCACAAAATCTCCCTCCTTCATGCCCACCAGCGAGTTGGCTGCGGAAACGGCTCCCTTGACGCCTGACACTCCGTTCCCCCAAGTCACCGCACCGGCATTCAGCACCAAACCACCACTACCGTTCGGGTTAGCCCACTGGCTGCTAACCACCACATAGTGCCCGTTGCTCAGCATCACCAGATCAAACCCCACCATGTCATCTTTTGTCTGCCCCACCAGCGCATTCCCAGCGCCCACTCCGCCTGTCAGCCCGCCGTTGCCGCTGCCCCAAGCCACAAACCCTTTGTTGTCGGACCACTGAAAGTTGCGCACCAAATAATTTCCGTTTCCCCTCAGTGCCGTGACAGAGGCCTGCCCCACGCCGTGAAAAGAGTTCCCGGTAGTCACTGCGCCGGCTCTGCCCATGCTGCCATCACACCAAGTAACCGCCCCCGCATCCACTGCCCCGCCATTGTCCCAATACGAAGACAACACTGCATAGTTGCCATTGGACAGCGCTACGACCTGCTGGCCCACACGATCTTCATCTGTCCCGCCCACCAGCGAGTTAGCCGCATTAACCAGACCCGTTAGACCAGTGTTGCCGTCCATCCACGTCACTGCCCCCGCGTTCTCCACCGCACCATTGTCCCATATCCATGACCACACCGCGGCGTTGCCATTGCTCAGTGCCACCACACCATCTCCCACACGGTCCTGCTCGCTGCCGCCCACCAGGGAGTTGGAGGAAGACACCACACCGACCACTCCTGCCGCGCCACTTCCCCAAGTGGCCGCTCCGGCATCCACAGCGGAGCCATTGTCCCAGTAGGTGCTGCTCACCACGTAGTTGCCATTCGTCAGCGCCGTCACGCCGTCAAAACCAATGCGGTCACTCTGAGTGCTGCCGACCAGGGAATTGGCGACAGAAACAAAGCCTGTCATCGCCGCCGGATTCGGACACCATGTCACCGCCCCCAGTTGGGTCGTCATGCCACCGTTGTACCAGCGTTCACTGATGACCACCACGGCGCCATTGGCCAGCTCCTTCACCCCGCCACTGCCCACGTTCGAGTCCGCCCAGTAACCCATTAGCGAGTTGGCACTGGAAATTTCCCCGGTCCTGCCCGTAGCACCACTGCACCACGTCACCGCACCGCAGAAGCCTGGATTGTACTGGTGGGTGGACTCCGTATTGCCCGCCGCAGGGGAGCACACCACATAGTCTCCATTGCTCAGCGGCACCACGGCATCCCGGTCATTAAATTGTCTCCCCACCTGATCGCTCGCATATCGGCCCACCAGCGAGTTGGAGGGAGAAACTGGCCCCTTCACGCCCGTCCCTTTGTCGCCCCAGGTCACTGCGCCTGCCGAATCCACTGAAATGCCCCCATCACAGTCCGGGCTGGCAACGACGTAGTGGCCGTTCGTTAGCACCGTCACTCCTCCCGAACCCACGAAATCCCCCTCGGTGCTCCCGACTAAAGCGTTGGCGGCGGAGATCATGCCGCTCACTCCAGCATTTCCGTCCCCCCACGTCACAGCACCTGCGTTATGCAGATTTCCATTGTTCCAGTAAGGCGTGTTCACCACATAGTTCCCATCGTCCAGCACCACCACGGGATAGTTTTCAGAGAGGGGTCTCTCCTCACCCACCCAATCGTCCGTGGACGACCCCACCAGCGAGTTGGCTGCAGACACACCGCCCTCTACCCCAGTGACTGCGCTGCACCATGTGACCGCACCCGCATCCACCGCACCTCCGTTGTCCCACTTCGGGCTCAGAACCAGGAAGTTCCCGTTGGCCAGCACCTTCACCCCGCCGCTGCCCACCTCGTCATCCTGCGTAGAGCCAGTGAGCGTGCTGATCAGCACCCCGTTCACACTAAAAAGCCGCACAGCGCCCGCATTGTTCGCAAGACCGGGCACCGAGAAGTCCGACTCCACCACCACGAAGTTTCCGTTCGGGAGCGCCGTCACCGCACCACCGGTAGGAAACCCGGATGGATCACCAGGGATGGTGATATCGACCTGCCCGCCAAGCACATTCCCAAACATCATTATCAGGCACAAAACGCAGGCATGAAAAAAGCGAAACATCATCAATCAAGAAGCTACAGAGGCTTGAACAAACTAGTCCCAGCGTTTTATTACTCAAAAGTTGAATCGGCAATTTCTTTTTCTTGAAATTCCGCCTCCTTGTTCTCCAAAGGCGGGCTGAGTAAGGGCGGCAAGAAAGCCGCTGACATCGAAGCCGCCTGGCAGGCCTGCGCGAGAGTGGTGAAACAATAGGGCCACGCCTTCGTTCAGAAAGCGCGGTTTTCGCGTCCATCCCCAGGCTGGCGTGTTTTTCCGTTTCGCCGTGCCTTCTTCCGTGACATTGCGCAGCGACTATCAGTCGTTGACCTTTTATCTCCATCCAGTCCCCCATGCGCCCGCTCGTTATTCTCGCCCTCACTCTTTCCCTGCTGCCCGCGCAGCAACCAAAAGCCCCGCGTGCCAAGCGTGAAAAACCGCCCGTCGAGCCCGGCACGCCCGCCTTCACGCCCGATTACGATCAACCCGCCTTCGATCCTGCCGCGGTCACACCCGATCATCTTCCCGCGAACCTTTTCCACGCGCCGGACGATCTCGAGGTCACCCTCTGGGCTGCCTCTCCCGCTCTTTTCAACCCCACCAATCTGGACATCGATCACGCCGGCCGCATCTGGGTCACCGAAGGGGTGAATTACCGTCGCCACTCCGGCCGCTCGCGCGAAGGCGACGCCATTCGTGTACTCCAAGACAGCGACGGCGACGGCAAAGCGGACAAGTCCCACGTTTTCGTGCGCGAGAAGGAACTCGAAGCGCCGATGGGCATCGCGGTCTTTGACAACGTCATCGTCGTCTCCTGCGCGCCGAATTTGATCGTGTACACCGACGTCAATCGCGACCTCGTTTTCGACCCCGCTGTGGACAAGCGCGAGGTGTTGCTCAACGGCTTCGAGCAGGCCCAGCACGACCACTCGCTGCACTCCGTCATCGCCGGTCCCGACGGCCGCTGGTACTTCTCCAACGGCAACTGCGGCGCCTACTTCACTGACAAGTCCGGCAAAACGTTCCGCATCGGCGGCGCTTACCTGAACAATCCCTGGACCGGCGAGCCCAGCGACGACGGCCGCGTTTACGTCGGCGGTTTCTCCGCCAGCATGAATCCGGATGGCAGCAACGCGCGCATCCTCGGCTTCAACTTCCGCAACTCCTACGAGCAGGTGCTGACCTCGTTTGGCGACCACTTTCAAAACGACAACGACGACCCGCCCGCCTGCCGCGTCACCCATCTGCTGGAGGGCGCCAACCTCGGCTTCTTCTCCAAGGACGGCAAACGCACCTGGCGCGCCGACCAGCGTCCCGGCCAGAGCATCGCCACCGCCGAGTGGCGGCAGGACGATCCCGGCGTCTTTCCCGCCGGCGATATCTATGGCGGCGGCGCGCCCACCGGCATGACCTTTTATGAAAACGGCGCCCTGCCCGCCAAGTACAACGGCCTGCTGCTGAGCTGCGAAACCGGCCGCAACACGGTTTTCGGTTACCTGCCAAAGCCGGACGGCGTCAGCTTCACCCTGGAGCGTTTCGACTTCCTCACCACCAACCGGACCGGCGAGTTCAAAGGCTCCGATTTCGTCGGCGGCAGCAACAACCTCGCCACCGACAAACCGATGTTCTTCCGGCCCTCCGGCGTTCGCGTCGGCCCGGACGGCGCGATCTACGTCACCGACTGGTTCGACCCCCGCACCGGCGGCCACACCGACCTCGACGAGACCTGCTCCGGCGCGATTTATCGCATCGCGCCCAAGGGCTTCAAACCCAGCATGCCCGCGCTCGACCTAACCACCACCGAAGGCCAGCTCGCCGCGCTGCAAAGCCCCGCTTACAACACCCGCCACCTCGGTTTCACCGCGTTGAAAGCGCTCGGCAGCGCCGCGGTTAAACCGGTCGCCGCTCTGCTGAAAAATGACAATCCTTATATCGCCGCGCGCGCCGTCTGGCTGCTCGCTCAACTCGGCGACGAGGGCGTCCAAAAGGTGCGCCCGCTGTTGGAGTCCGAGAATCCACGCCAGCGCCTGCTCGCCTTCCGCGCGCTGCGCGCCGCTGGACTCGACGTGCTCGAATTCGCTCCAGCCTTGGCCGCGGATAGCGACCCCGCCGTGCGCGCGGAATTGGCCATCGCCCTCAAAGATGCATCCACCGAAAGAGCGCTGTCGCATTTGGTGACGCTGGCGAACCACTACGAGGGCCAGGATCGTCACTACCTGGAGGCCTGGGGCATCGGCTGCGCTGGCCGCGAAGCCGAAGTCTGGCAGGCTTTGAACGCGAAGCAGCATCAAACCGATCCGCTAGCCTGGTCGCCGGCCTTTGCGCGTTTGACCTGGCGCCTTACCCCGGCTGCGGCGGTCGAGACCTTGGCCGCGCGCGCGAATGCCGCCAGCCTGCCGGAAGCCGACCGCCGCCTCGCCATCGACACCCTCGCCTTCATCCGCGAGGCGGGCGCCTCCCCTGCCCTGATGCGTGTCGCCAAAGACGAAAACAGCGCCTTGAAGGAGCACGCGCTCTGGTGGCTCATCAAACGCAGCACCGATGAGTGGGCTGAGTTCGGTGTGCCGCAGAAACTCAAGGAGGAAGGCATCTTCGATCCCGACGCGGCAACGCTCGTCTCCATCACCATCCCCGAGCCGCCGCCGAATCCACCCGGCCTCGATATCGAGTCCGTGCTCAAATTAAAAGGCGATGCCGCTCGTGGCGCCCTGGTGCTGCAGCGCTGCTACATGTGTCACAACGTCGATGACACCGGTGTCGATTTCGGCCCCAACCTCACCGGCTGGGGCCGCAGCCAGCCGCCTGCGGTCATCGCCGAGGCGCTGATCGATCCCTCCAAGGACATCGCGCACGGTTTTGAAGGCATGCAAATCACCACCAAGGACGGCCTCACCATCCAGGGCGCCGTGCTCACCGACGGCGACATCCTCATCATCCGCTCCCTCGGCGGCCAGACCCAGTATGTGCCGCGCAAACGCATCGCCAAACGCGAGAAAATGACCCGCTCGATGATGCTCTCAGCCGCCCAGATCGGCCTGACCGCCCAGGACATCGCGGACCTGATCGTGCACCTGCGGCAGTAGGCATTTAAATCATGGCGCACTTTCTGCGCAGGCCGGTTGTCTCCACACTTCCTTCTGATCTGCCTGACTCGTGGCGGAAGCGAAGTGGCCGCTTCCTTCTGCTGGTTTGCGCAGGCTGAATACCGTGACTTTCCTGCCGCAGAAAGGATGCGTCAAATCCAGGAAGAGCAGCTCAACGAGCTGCGCCAGCAATAGGGACGCCGCTGCGGGTGTCCAGGCTTTAGCCGATCCTCGATAAGGCGGCTGTGCCGCGTGGGTTTTCGAATCGCCTGAAGGCTGCACACCAGCCTGCCGCGTTCCTGGATCTTGCTCAGAGCCGTTTCGCCACCACCAGGTAGTTGTTGAACGGAGTCGCGCCCCACAGCGGCTTGAATTCCGCCTGCAATCCCGCCTCCAGCAGGGTGGCTGCAATGAAGGCTCGCGATGGGTGGTGCCGCGGGCTGCGCGCCATCCAGCGCACCCAGCGCGCGGCGCGATCCGTCACGCGCGTGACGGTGGCGCGCCACGATTCGTCATCCAAGCCATTGCGAATGATCAATCGATGGCCAGGCGCGGTCAAGCAAGCGGCCGCCTGGCGCAACAGGATGTGCTGCCCTTCCTCGCAAAGGTACTGCATCACATCAAGCAAGGTCACGTGCCCTTCATGCGCGCCCGATTCCCAACTGACGAAATCGCCCGCATTGAAAGTCACTTCAGGCCAGCGCCCCTCGGCGATGCGGCCGGCCGCCTGGACCTTCGCGGCATCCACATCCAGCCCGTGAATGGGCGACTGGTAGCCGCAGATTTTCAGGTAGAAGGCGAAGAGGCCGGGTCCGCAGCCCAGGTCCACCAGGGGATGGTCTCCGGCCGCTGTCAGCTCCTGGATCACTGCCGGATACAGCGGATCCGTGCGCACCTTCCAATACACGTAGGAGCGCAGGTAACGCGTCGAATACAAGCACGCCAGCCTGGGGGCCGCGCTGGCCTGTTGACCGGATCCTGCGCCGGCGTCCAGCATGGTCGTTGCGGTGATGAGCGTGGAGGGAGTCGGCGCGCTCTGCATGTTGTGAGGAGAAGACTGCCGCTCAGAGCATTCCAGGCACATAGCCGCGCGGACGGCCGCTGCCGCCCCAGCCGCCGACACCCAAGCGGTCGCGCATTTCGCGGTCGTCGAGCGCCGCGTCCACCGCGTCCTGCAGCGCGCGCGAGGTCAATTCGCGCAGCAAAGGCACGGGCGAGCCGCTGCCGGGGCGATACGCCGTGCTTTGACGCTCGCCGGTGTAAACGCGCGAAAAGACCACCTGGCCGCTGCCCGCGCGCACCACATTGACGCGCAGGCGGGCATACCCATAAGGGTGCACGATCTGCTGGCAGTAGAGATCCAGCACCTCGCCCGTGACGACGTACTTGGCGCTGCTCTGGCGCGTCAGCATGCCGCGCGCATCGAGCGCATGGGCAAAAGCATTCGCCACGATCTCCTCGACCGGCGTGCGCGTCATCACGTTCTCCACCGGCGCGCCGAGCGGCATGCGCACGGTGCCCAGAAAGAAGGGGCCTTCACGCCGCATGTTGGCAAAGGTGCCGACGGCAAACTCCGAGTTGCCGCGCATGATCTGCCCCGTCCGGGGTTGATAATCGAGGCTGACCTGGGAGGAGACGCAGCCAGAGAGCAGGGTGGCCGTCAAAGCGGCCAGAGGGAAAAGACGGCGGGCTTGTTTCATGAGCATGGATTATTTAGCGGTCAGTCGGCACAGAATCAACCGGGGAAGTCGGAACATGAACCCGGCCAGCAGCCGGGCGTACATCCAGATCAGCAGGATGTTGTCGCGCAGGTAATTGAAATGGGACACTCCGCCCTCGGAAGCCTTGAAGTAGCGGCAGGGACTGGGCGCGTTCAGCACACGATGCCCGCGCCACACCAGCCGCACCGCCACTTCTGGATCGAAGTCGAAACGGCGCGCCCAGCGGGTGGACTCCAGCACCGCGAGCAGGCTCCTGGCCGGATATACCCGCAGGCCGAACAGGCAATCGCCGATGCCGCCGCCGAGCGTGTCGAGATTGGCGAAAAAATTGGCGATCCGGCGTCCCACCAGCCGCTCGCGCGGCGCGCTGTCGTCAAACTGTGGCGCCCCCAAAACCAGTGCGTCGGGGTTGGCCTGGGAAAGTTCCATGAAGCGGCGCAGGCTGGCGCAATCATGCTGGCCGTCCGCGTCCATGGTTAAAACATGCGTGAACCCGGCAGTCACTGCTGCGCGCAATCCCGCCAAGACCGCGCTGCCCTTGCCCTGGTTCTGCGGCAGACGAATCACCCGCAAAGCCCCGGCAAACTCCACCACCAGCGCGTCCAGCACCCGATCACTGCCATCCGTGCTGCCATCCACCACGACCCACACCGGCTGCCACTCTGCGAGCGCGCCGCGCACCGTTTGCTCCAGTTTGCCGCCCGTGTTGTAGCTCGGAATGAGGATGAGGTGGCTGGCGGAGGCGGCGGGCATCGGCGGCGCATTTTGGCCTGAGCCCCGCCAATGGCAAGCGCTGCTTGCACGCGTCGCCAGCTCACCGCTCAACGTGGAAGTCGCGCCCACGTCACGGAATCTCGAAAACCTTGTCCGTGGTCGGATCGAGCGCCAGGGAACCGCTGGCCAGGCCAGTCACATCGAGCTCCTGATAGGGCGGATAAGGACTGACAACTCGTCCAGGCACTGCCGTCTTCTTGCCCACCATGAACTGGCCGGCAGAAGCGGCGGCACTCGGCGGGCCGTTGTCCTTGGGCCCGTTGGTGGTGCTGGGAGCGGGGCTCGTAAAGGTCTTTTCAGGCTCCTTGATCGCAGCGATGTCCATCTCCTGCAGGGTGGAGCTCTTGTTCAAGCTGGCCACGTTGGTAACGGACTCGGTCGGCGTGTTGTCCAACTTCGGCACCGGCGGCTCCTGCTCGATTTTGGGTTCAATCTTGGGCTCAGGCTTGGGTTGCGGCGGCGGCGTTGATTCCGTCTTCGGCACTGCTGTGGACTGGGTTTTGGCTGGCGGCGGACTCGACTGAATCTTCGGTGGCGTGTATTTGCTGCTCGACGCGGCCGGCTTGGAAACCGTGGTCTTGTTCGGCGGCGCAGACGCCGTTTTCGGCGGGCTGCTGCTTGGAGGCGCAGACGCAGACGGACGCGGCGCAGGGGGTTGGGAAGGAGCTGGAGGCTCGTAACGCTGGCCGCTCATGGGAGAGCGGTCCAGGCTGCGCGCCGTTTGATGGTTGTTGTATTGCGGCTGCGGCGCGTGCTGGCTCGGAGCCCGCTCTCCGTAGAACAAACGCCGCACAAAACCGCCAACACGCTCGCCCACTCCAGGGCGGTGCTGCTGGTATTGGTAACCGGCAGGCGGAGTTTGATGGCCACTCTGATTTTGGTAATGCGGCGCCTGCTGCGCTTCAACGGCTTGGGCCATCACCACGGCGAGAGCGGGAACAAGAAACACCCGCCCGGCGAACTTGCGGGAGAGAGGACTGATCGTTTTCATAGCTTTAAATTTAACAATTGTTAAAATTTTATTTATAGCAAGCAATTTTACACTCAGTTTCACAGCGTTCTTTCGCGGTTTGAACGCCAGCTTGAGACGCGCCAGCCCGTGCCCTATTCAACGTGCTGCGCAATGAGGCGGATGAAGTCGGGCAGATAATCGCGGGCTTTCACCTCGCTGACACCGCGGATGCTCAGTCCCGCTTCAACCGTGCGCGGCTTTAAGCGGGTTAAAAACTCCAGCGTCTTGTTGTCAAAAATGCGGTAGGCAGGCACGCCCTCGGCCTGGGCCATGACGGCGCGGTGGCGCTTCAATTTTTCAAACAGCGCCTCGTCAAAACCAAGCTCGTTGACAGCGACCTCCGCCACCCGGTCGCTGCCCTGCTTGCGCGGCGAGTCAGGGGCAACGACCGGCCAGCGCAGCCGCAGGTTCTCGCCCGTTTTCATGTGATGCATGCCCTTACCGGTAAGCGAGACCACCGGATACTCGCCTGTACTGGTTTCAATCAGCCGCTGGCGCTCCAACTCATTGAAAAAGGGGTGCAGCGCCTGGGTGCCTACCGCGCGCAGCAACCCGTAGGTGCTGAGCCGGTCGAGTCCGGCTTCCATCACCTCCTTGGACTTGCTGCCGACCAGCATTTGGATGATGCGTCCGCGGCCATAGCGGCCTTGCAACTGTCCGCCCTGGCGTGCGCTCATGCGGGCGATGCCACTGAGCACCTGCCGCATCAAGGTGACCTCCGCCGCCGTGCCTTCGCACGCGGGCCGCGCTCCGGTCTGCCGGCAAACGTCGCAACTGCCGCAGGGGGCCGGCTCGCGCTCGCCAAAGTACTCCAGGATGACCTCCTGCCGGCAGGCCTGGGCGTAGCAAAGCTCCGTCATGGCCTTGAGCTTGGCCGCGTCACGCCGGGCCTTCTCCGCCAACGCCGCGCGATCCAGCTCCAAATGACGCGCCAGCACCTGGGGACGCAGCAGGCGTGTGCCGCGGATGCGTTTGCCGGGAATGTCGAAGCGCTCGATGTAACCCGCACGCACCAGATGACTGATCGCCGTGCCAGTGGCCATGCCGTTTTTGATGCCCGCCCGCCCGGTTAAATCCTCCAAACTGCAGATCACTTCGTTGCTGGAGTCCGCCCAGCTCAGCAAAGCTTGGTACACCGCCTGAATGGTTTCGAAGGCGGGGTTGTTGCCCTCGATGAAAAACTCCTGGGTGCCGACATCCGCGTAGTTGAAAAGCAGCTCGCACCATGCCGGTTCGCCGTCCCGCCCGGCGCGACCCGCCTCCTGATAATAAGCCTCGATGCTGCCCGGCACATCGAAGTGCGCCACAAACCGCACGTCCGGCCGGTCGATGCCCATACCGAAGGCGTTGGTGGCCACGGCCACGTCGCATTTGCGCTCGATGAAGCGGTTTTGCAATCGCTCGCGCTCGTTGTCGTCCAAACCGCCGTGGTAGCGGATCGTTTTGACTTTCCACTCCGTGAGCTGGTCCGTCACTTCATCGACCCGCTTGCGCGTGGCGCAGTAAACAATGCCGATCTTCCACTCCGCCACCAGCCGGCGCAGGCGCTCGTACTTTTCACCGTGATTTTTGGTGGGTGTGATGTTGAGGCTCAGGTTCGGGCGCTCAAAACCGCGCATCGCCAGCAGCGGGTCGCGCAGCTCCAAGACGTGCAGGATGTCAGAGCGCACCTCGGGGGTGGCGGTCGCCGTCAACGCCACCACCTGCGGCCGCCCCAGCTCGCGCAACGCTTCGCCGAGACGAATGTAATCCGGTCGAAAATCGTGACCCCACTGCGAAAGACAGTGCGCCTCATCAACAGCGAACAGGGCAATCTCCACCTCGCGCAACGCACGCAGAAAGGACCGGCTGCGAAAGCGCTCCGGCGCCACATAGACCAGCTTGAAGTCGCCACGGCGCAGACCGTCGAGCCGCTGCTGTTGCTCGGAACCGGTGAGCGAGCTGTTGATCAGCGCCGCCGGGATGCCGCGCCGGGTCAGCGCGTCCACCTGATCCTTCATCAGCGCGATCAACGGGCTCACCACCACCGTCACCCCGTCCATCACCATTGCCGGAAGCTGGTAACACAGACTTTTGCCCCCGCCTGTCGGCATGATCACCAGCGTGTCACGCCCGGACAAAATGCCCGCCATCACCATTTCCTGCCCGTCAAGAAACCCGCGAAACCCAAAATAACGCTGCAACGCTTCGCGGGCGTCATGAATCGCCCCGCCGGCTTCACAAACCTCGGCGGCTGGGGTTGGCGTTTCCTCTTCACTCAACATGACGAACACACCCCGTTGCCACGAATCGCCAGAAACTCAAGTCCACCTGGAGCCAGATTCCGGACTCGAACCGGAGACCTGATGATTACAAATCAACTGCTCTACCAACTGAGCTAATCTGGCCTGATGAAAGGTGGCCGCCAAAGTAGCAGCCTGAGTGGACCGGGCAACTTGTTTCGTTGCGTCCATCGCAGGTCTGCGCTTTGCATGACGGATGCGACCGCTGCTTTTCGCCACCACCAACGCCCACAAAACCGGGGAAGTCCGTGCCATGCTCGGCAATGCCTGGCAGGTGGACAATCTGAATGCCCACCCGCAACTGCCGGCACCGGACGAAACGGGCGACACCTTCGAAGCCAACGCCATCCTCAAAGCGCTTTCAGCCAGCGCGGCGCTGCCTGGCTGGCTGGTGCTGGCGGACGATTCTGGATTGGACGTGGACGCGCTCAACGGCCAGCCTGGTGTGCGCTCCGCTCGCTACGCCGGTCCGGATGCGAGCGATGCGGACAACCGAGCGCTGCTGATCAGCACCCTGACGACTCTGGCAAAGGGCGACCCGGGCGCGCGTTTTCCGGCACGCTTCCACTGCTGTCTCGCCCTCGCCCTCGACGGCAAGATGCTTTGCACGCAAGCCGGTTCAGTCGAAGGCGCGATTCAACTCCGCGAACAAGGCTCGGGCGGCTTTGGTTACGATTCGTTGTTCATTCCGCAGGGCTATGACGGCACCTTTGGCCTGCTGCCCGCGGAAGTGAAAAACCAGCTCAGTCACCGCGCACGCGCGCTGGAGGCACTGGCCATCTGGCTGCGCGCCAACCCCGTGTAGAACCGCCGCATGATCCGTCCGTTCCACCTTTTGCTTTCACTGCTCTGCCTGTGCCAGTGTCAGAGTTACTCTCCCTCGGCATCATCCTCCCCTGTGGCGCCCGCTTTTGGCGCTCCTGACCAGACCCGGCAGCCTGCGCAACGCCGCGCGCCGACTCCGGCCTATCCATCCTACCCAGCCTATCCGGATCCGTCGCCCGCCACGGTGCCGTTGACTTGGCGCGTGGAAAAAACCAGTTCCGCCCGCTCGTTGAGCGGCGGCGCAACTCACTACGAAACGCGCCTGGTCTCCGAACCCGACCGGGTGCGTTTGAACGTGGTGGTGTTCGATTCCCGCCGTTTTCGCCTGCGTGTGCTCGACCAGCCTGACGCGCGCGCGGGCGGACGGGCAATCACCCATCTCATGCGCGCGCATGGCGCCAGTGCGGGTGTCAACGGAGGCTTCTTCACCCCGGAATTCCGGCCTTTGGGGCTGATGATCAGCAGCGGACGCGCGCAAGGATCCTTTGAAAAATCGAGCCTCATCAGCGGCATGGTGTTGCAGTTGGGCAGCCTGCCCTACCTGATCTGGAACCGCGAGTACCAAGGCCACGATGGCGCATCCGATCTCCTGCAAGGCGGACCGCGGCTTTTGGACAGCGGGCGGCCCGTCGCCGGTTTGAATGCGGACAAGAAACGCAGCCGCAGCTTCATCGCCACCGATGGCGGCTTCCTCTGGGCCATTGGCACCACCGATGCCTGCAGCCTGTCCGGCCTGGCTCAGGCGCTCACCGTTCCAGGCGCCCTGCCTGGAATGCGCCCGCTGCGAGCGTTGAATTTGGACGGCGGCCATTCCAGCGCGCTCTGGATGCGGGCGGCCGATGGGAGCGAAATTGCCCGTCCCGGCTGGTCCACGGTGCGTAATTATCTCGCCATCGTACCGAAATAATACCCCGGGCTTGGCGCTCCCATTCGTTTGACAGATCACTCCACCGCGCCAGCCTTACTGCCGTCAGTCTCCATGTCCGACACTCTCCTGCTGAACGCTTCGCCCGCCACCAGCGAGGCCAACCCCGCCCCTCCCCGTCCGGCTTCTGAACTGCCGGAAAAAGCCTTCGTTTCGCATGCTCCCGGCTTCTGGCGTGACGCTCAGGTGCCTGAGACAGATTGGAATTCGCACATCTGGCAGCTCAAAAACCGCGTCACCACGCTGGCCGGTCTGGAGCGTCATCTGAATTTGAGCAAAGAGGAGCGCGCCGGAGTCTTGCTGTCGGGAGACAAGCTGGCGATGGCCATCACGCCACACTACTTCAACTTGATCGACCCGAGCGATCCAAACTGCCCCATCCGCCGTCAGGTCATCCCGCGTGTCGAGGAAACCTGGGAAAACCCCGAGGAAATGGCCGACCCCTGCGGTGAGGATAGCCACATGCCGGTGCCCGGTTTGGTGCATCGTTACCCGGACCGCGTGCTCTTCCTCGTCACCGACCGTTGCGCCTCCTACTGCCGCTACTGCACCCGCAGTCGCGTCGTCTCCGGCGCCGGCGACCAGGAATTGCACACCGATTTTGAGGCGGCTTTCCGTTATTTGGAAAAGCATCATGAGATTCGCGACGTGCTGCTGTCCGGCGGCGATCCCCTGCTGTTCTCGGACTCCAAGCTCGATGCCATCCTCACCCGCCTGCGCTCCATCCCGCACATCGAATTCGTGCGCATCGGCAGTCGCGTGCCCATCTTCCTGCCGCAGCGCATCACGCCGGAACTTTGCCGCATGCTGCAAAAGCATCATCCTCTGTTTCTGAGCATTCACACCAATCACCCGCGCGAGCTGACGCTGGAAGTGCGCGCCGCCTTGGAACGGCTGGCCGACCACGGTGTGCCGATGGGCAATCAGAGCGTGCTCCTGCACGGCGTGAATGATGACGCGGAGATCATGAAGTCCCTCGTGCACAAGCTGCTCATGTGCCGCGTGCGGCCATATTACCTTTACCAGTGCGATCTCATCCAAGGCAGTTCGCACCTGCGCGCGCCCGTCAGCAAAGGCGTCGAAATCATCGAAGCCCTGCGTGGCCACACCACCGGCTACGCCGTGCCGCAGCTTGTCATCGACGCGCCTGGCGGCGGCGGCAAGGTGCCGGTGAATCCGGACTACGTCCTCATGCGCGACGAGCAGCGCACGCTGATCCGCAACTACGAAGGCAAGGTCTTCGAGTATCCCGAGCCGAGGCGCTGACGCCCCTTGCCGCCTCTCACGCCAGCACACCCTCATGCACAACACCGGCCACATCGGTGAGGCGGAAGTCGCGGCCCGCATGACGGAACGTGAGCAATTCGTGATCGAGACCGAGCAAGTGCAGGAGGGTCGCATGAAGATCGTGCGTTGGCATGGGCTGCTCGACAGCCGTCTCGCCAAGTTCGTCGGTGGCTCCATGCACATGACCTCCCTTCACGCCGCCACCCGCCATCCAAACCGTGAATCCACTGGCCTGATGGCCGCGCCCGCCGCCGTTGTCCATGCGCGAGCCGCGCCCAAACTCCCCGCCACACACAATGAGCGTGTCCTTCAGCATGTCGCGCTGCTTCAAATCGGCGATCAAACCGGCCAGCGGCAGGTCGATCGCCGCAGCACGCTCGCCAAGCGCCTCGCGGATGCGATTGTGGTGATCCCAGCCAGACGAGGTGACTTGAATAAAGCGTACACCTTTTTCGGCCAGACGCCGCGCCAATAAACAGGAGCGGCCAAAACCGTCCGTTTGGCCACGGCCGATGCCATAAAGGTCGAGCACGTGCTGCGGTTCGTCATCCGTTGCAAACACCTCAGGCACGCTTTGCTGCATTTGGAACGCCAGTTCATAAGACTGAATGACACCCTCCAGCTCAGCATGCCCCGGCTCCACCTGTTCGGCAAAACGCCGGTTCAGGCCCTGGATGAAGCGCAATTGACGCGCCTGTTCGTCCTCGCTCCAAAAGCGGTTGCTCAAATCCGCCACGCCACCGCCGCTCCCGACCCGCGTGCCTTGATAGCTGGCAGGAAGAAAAGCAGAGCCGTAGTTCATCGCGCCACCCAGGTCGCCGATGGGATTGATGGTGATGAAACCGGGCAGATCACGCGTCTCGCTGCCAAGACCGTAACTGACCCAGGCGCCCACGGAGGGTCGCACAAACATTTCATTCCCGGTATGCAAAGCCACCACCGCCTGCTGATGTCCTGGATTCTTGGTGGTGGCGCTGTTGATCAGGCAAAGCTGGTCTGCGTGCCGCGCCAGCTCCGGAAACGCCTCGGAAATCATGAGACCGCTTTGACCACGCGGCTTGAACTCGAACTGCGGCGGCAAGTAAGGCGCGGACCGTTTGGCCAGCTCCGGCTTCCAATCAAAGGTGTCCAAATGACTGGGCCCACCGTTGAGAAACACAAAGATAACACGCTTCGCCCGCGCCGGATGATGACCCGGCTTGGGTGCCAATGGATCGACAAATGTGCTGCGCTGCTTCTCTGCCGCCAGCGCGGAAAAAGCCAGCCAGCCGAAACCGAGTCCGGCTTGGCTAAGAAGATGACGGCGGGAGAGGGATGCAGCGTTCATATTAGACAAGATCGACAGGATTTGGGAGGATTAACAGGATGAGATAGTTGGAGATGCATTGGAGGGGATCCTTTAGGCGATCATTGAAGGGTGAAGCGCAAGAGACGCGCTGAAGGATCAGCTAAAGCCTGGACACCAGCGGCGCGGCGTTGGTTGGTGTATAGGCTTTAGCCGATCTTGGGAAAGATGAGATGAAGATGGGCTCGAATGATAAACTCCGGCTAATGTCGATATCGGAACTCAACACTGCCAATGAGAGCCTGCGCCAAGGCAGTGAGCGCGCCGGAATCCTGGCCGAAATCTTTCACCAAAGCCCGGGCCTCACTTTTCTCCTCGGCGGATGGGTTGCGGCACAGCAGCAAGCGCCAAAGAACGGTGACGGGATCGCCTCGATCCGCCGCGACCCGTTCTGCCACGCCACGCGCCGCGGCGAGGGCGAGGTCGTTGTTGAGCATGAACAAACCCTGCGCCGGCACGGTGGTCACCGCCCGTTCGCCTTGAATCTGGCCCGGATTGGGAAAGTCCCACACCTCGTGCATGCCCGGCAGCAAGTCGCGCAGCACCGGCAGATAAACCGTGCGATACGGCGACTCGACCCCCAACGCGGCGCGGGTGCGGCCGCTGTTGCCTTTGCCTCCGGTGCCCATGACCTGGATGCCGGCCGGCCGCTCCAGACTGAGGTGGCCGCTCACTTGCAACAACGTGTCGCGCAGCGGTTCCAATTCCAGCCGCCGCAGCGGCATCCGGCTGAGAAGAGATTCATCCGCCGTATCATCGGCGCGGCGCGCGCTGCTCTGCCGGTAAGCGCGACTCATGACGATCTCCCGGATCAGCGCCTTCACCGACCAGCCATGCTCGACAAATCGCACCGCCAGATGATCGAGCAATTCAGGGTGCGAAGGTTTTTCACCCGTGATGCCGAAGTCGTCCACCGTGCGCACGATGCCCCGGCCAAAAAGATGCGCCCAGACGCGGTTCGCCATCACCCGAGCGGTCAGCGGATGCGCCGGCGTGACGATCCATTGCGCCAGTTGCAGCCGCCCGCTCTCGCGCGGACCGGGTTTGGACAGCGGCGG
>CAZKMS010000085.1:0-23665 GCA_964553805.1 uncultured Verrucomicrobiaceae bacterium | reverse complement strand
CCAAGATGCGAACAAGTTTCGGTAGTCCCGATCACGCCGTTCCATAATGCCGTCAGCCGCTCGTGCACGGGATTCCGGTGTTGAACGACTGGCGGATTTTTTGAATGCTTCATCCCGAATCTTCGCGGCCTCGTCGGCCAACTTCTTCGCCTCAGCGTAGCGCTTGAGTGCCTTGATCTCTTCCAGAGTTCGCGGTTTGATGCGTGAGCCGTCCGGCGCCAATTCAGAAGATCGGGGCCGAATGCCTTGGGGTTTGTTGGCGGAAACCTCTTGGGGTTTTATGGCGGTGTTGTCTGGAGGGGCAGCGGGAAACAAAAACCAGATAATCGCCACGATGGGCAGAGCTGCGAAGAACCATGGAAGGTATTTCAAGGGCTTCATAGCATTACAGTTGTTTCAGTATGCAGGTCGGGCTGGAGCATGGTGGTGACCATACGATTAGCTTATGAGCCTTATTGACTGGACACCCCAACCATGAAATTGGGGCGTCCTGATGTCAAGATTTCAGTTCAATTCAGTCACCAGATAACGAGCTCTAGGGGTTGTCTTCTGGATTGTCCTCCGGATTGTCCTCCGGATTGTCCTCCGGATTGTCCTCCGGGTTGTCTTCCGGATTATCCTCCGGATTGTCCTCCGGGTTGTCTTCCGGATTATCCTCCGGGTTGTCTTCCGGGTTGTCTTCCGGATTATCCTCCGGGTCGTCGTCACCCTCACAAGGGCATGGGAGTGCTTCAGCCGCTTGCCGGGCAATCACTTTGGCTCCATATGTGGCATTTGCCGCATCAAATTCGGCTCCTGCAGCTTCGATCTCCTCGGGAGTTCCATTATTTACTGCATTTATATATGCAGCGGCAGCTGCTTGCGCAGCGCTCAGAGCAGCACTCTCCGCTGCTTGTGCGGGAGGAAGGACAATGCATCGCTGACAGCCGTTGGTGTTGGCCTTGCCGCAGTAACTACAGGACGCATAGGACATTGCCGGCATGGCGGTCATGAGTCCGACAAGGACAGCGACAAGGAGTAGTCGCAGCTGTTCGAATCAGCGGAGGTTGGCTTGGCTACTTCTCATGATGTGTTGTGTATTTTATTGGTTTATCCGGGGATTTCCTTTAGTAGTGCCACGAAAAATGAAAAAAAGGCAAGATAAATATCAGTAACTTATTATGAATAATGCAATTTTGTAGATTTTTTTAATAATCGCAGTTGCTCTACCTCAATTACCCGCAGTGATGTGTGAAGACGCTCCGCAACGGGAGTATTCGCCGCGCTGAGCTAGTGACCTCAAACAGGGAGGGCGAGTTCGAGGCCTGCGCTTTTTGAAAACCAGCGATGGTCACGGCCTGCCGCCGCCTCAGATTTTCCGGCAGCGCGTCGTGATTCCGCCCCTCCCGCGTTTCCTTCAACCAGTCCGTCCACGCGCGCTCCAGCCTCGCCCACCGGGCTGGGGGGCCTGGACATCGGCTGCTGCAGCATGGCGCCAGGAGTTCCTGGCCTGGTTCGGCAAGCTGGCTTGAGCAACAGGGCGTCAAGCCCGCTCCAACCTGCCCTCATGCATGCGCCAAACCGCATCCATGCGCTCAGCCTGGGCGGGATGATGCGTCACCATCACCAGGCTGACCTGCAGGGAACGTTGCAGGTCCAGCAGCAGTTCCGTCAGAGCCGCCGCATTTTTTTCGTCAAGGGCGCCCGTAGGTTCGTCCGCCAGAATCAGTCGCGGCTGGTTGATCAAGGCGCGCACCACCGCCACGCGCTGGCGCTCTCCACCGGAAAGTTGCGCCGGCATGCGGTCGCGCTGTTTGCTCAAACCCACGCGCTCCAACAGCGCCCCGGCGCGAGCCTCAGCCGCCTCGTCGCGCTCCGCCTTCGGCAAGGCCAGTGTTGGCAGCAGCACGTTCTCCAGCACCGTGCACTGCGGCATCAAATGATGGAGCTGGAAAATGAATCCGATCTTGCGGCTGCGCAGCGCCCCCAATCGCGCGGCCGGGCAGCCAATGATGCTCTCGCCTTCAAAAAGCACCTCGCCGCTGTCCGGCTCATCGAGCGCGCCCAGGATGTTCAATAAAGTGCTTTTGCCGCAGCCAGAAGGCCCGACGATGGCCGCCGAAGCGCCGGATTCCAGACTCCAATCCACACCGGCCAGCACCGGCACGCGCGCGCCGCCGCTGGATTCCTGGTAGCTCTTGGTGACGTTGCGCAGTTCGAGCAGATTCATCGGGTCATCTCCAGTTTGGGTGAAACACTTCCCGCCACCGGCACCTTCCGCCAGCGGCTGGCTTTGAATTCCGGACGCGGCAACGAGCCCGCCTCGGCCAGCCGCACCGGGATGCGCAGCGAAAAGGTGTCGCGCAGTTTGGATCGCAGGCGCTCCAGCACGGCAGGCGCAGCGCCGTCCCGCAATTCCACCAGCACCGTCGGCTCCTCCATCGCCTCCACCAAACGCTGCTCGACCACAAATTCCTCCACCTCCGGAAAACCGCGCACCACTGCCTCCACCGCGCTCGGATAGAGATTGACGCCGCGCACCACCAGCATGTCATCGACCCGGCACAAGACCCCGCCATCGAGAAACAACCGGCCATCAACCATCCGCTTCCGCACCCAGTCGCCGGTGCGATAACGCAACAGCGGGCAGGCGGCGCGATCCAATGTCGTCAGCACCAGTTCGCCGTGACCGCCATCCGCCACCTCCAACCCCGTCTCCGGATCCAGCACCTCCGTGAAATACGATTCCTCGATGATAAACACCCCGCCTGGCCGCGCCACCGTCTCGTAGCTCACGGGCCCCACCTCGGTCATGCCATGATGATCAAACACCCGCGCGCCCCACATCGACTCAAGCTGCGCCCGCACCGCCGGGATGCTGCCGCCGGGCTCGCCTGCGACGATGATTTTGCGCACCGCCAGATCAGCCCGCTCAATGCCGGACTCGGCGCCAATTTGCTCGCCCAAACGCAGCGCATAGGTCGGCGTGCAGCAGAGCACCGTGGCCTGGTAACGCGCGAGGCATTCCAGACGCGCCTGGCTGGAGAGACCGCCGCCGGGCAAAATCAAATAATCCCGCGCCGCCGCTTCATAGGCGGTCCAGAAGCCCAGGAAAGGCCCAAAAGAAAACGCGAAGAAAAGGCGGTCCTCACCGGGCGCCAGTTCCGCGCCCTCATAGACGCGCCGCCAGCAGCGCAGCATCGCTTCCCAGCTTTCCGGGGTGTCGAGCCAGGCCATTGGCTGGCCGGTGCTGGTGCCACTGGTCTGGCAAAAACGCGTGCAGCGCTGCAAAGGCTCCAGCAACTGCGTGCCAAAAGGCGGGTGCTCAACCCGGTCCGCCAGCAAGTCCGCTTTGGTGGTTGGCGTCACCGCCTCGACGAAGCGCTCCAGGCCATTCAGCGCGGCAGCATCCACCCCGTCCTTGCCAAACCGCCGCGCGTAAAAGCCGCCAGCCGCCTCGACCCGCTGCAACAGGGCGGACAGCTTGGCCCACTGCGCTGCGCGCAGGGCGGTCCGGTCGAGTGTCTTGAAGTCCTCCACAACGTTGAGCGAAACCGAGGATTCCCCCCGGGTCAATTAAAACGCCGTGTATCCCTGCAACTCGCGCAGCCGTTCCGCCACATGCTCGCCAGTCACCTCGCGCAGGCGGTTCGTGCTAAACGCTTCGCAAGTGAAGCTGGCCACCACGCTGCCATGCACCACCGCCGTTTTCAGCTCTTGGAACGTCGGCTGCAAATGTCCCTGCGCCGCCAGCCAGCCCGCCATGCCGCCGAGGAAAGAATCGCCCGCCCCCGTCGGATCAAACACCGATCCCAAGGGGTAGGCCGAGCAGGCAAAGAAGTCCTGCGGCCTTTCCCCGAACAAGAAGCTGCCGTGCTCGCCGCGCTTCACCACCACAAAACGCGGCCCTTTTTGCTGCAACCGGCGGCCTGCCTCCACCAGATTGGTGGTGCCGGCAAATTCCTTGGCCTCGCTGTCATTGATCACCAGGAGATCGATTTTTTTGAGCACGTCGTGCAGGCGCTCGTTGGCGATTTCGATCCACAGATCCATCGTGTCCGCCGCCACGAATCTGGCCGCCTTGCACTGCTCCAGAGTCTGCAACTGGTTGTCCGGGCTCATGTTCGCCAGCACCACCATGCCCGCGTCCGCAGCGGCCTGCGGCACCTTTGGCAGCCAGTTTTCAAGCACGTTCACCGCCACCCGGTGCGTCGTGCGCTGGTTCATGTCCTGGTGATACTCGCCGCTCCAGGTGAAGGAATCGCCATCGCTGCGCTCCAGACCCTCCAGCGAAACACCGCGCGCCGCGAGGACATCCAGATGCTCCCGCGGGAAGTCCTGGCCGATGATGCCCACCAAATGCACCGGCTGGGCAAACAGCGAAGCAGCCAGCGAAGCGTAAGAGGCGGAGCCGCCCAGCAAATTGTCCTGGCTGGCCAGCGGCGTTTTGACGTGATCGAGAGCAACAGATCCAGCGATGATGACAGACATGGTCGGGAGGGAGTGGTCGGCGCCTGTGACTGGCGGGCGCGAAGTATCCAGCGGCCTGCCGGAGTGTCAACGAAAGTCACGTTGAGGAAGCACCGGACCGGTCTCACACAAAGCCAGCAAGCTCTCGTCTGGCCGCGCTTGGCGCGGCGGGCATTGCTTAACGAGTGGCGGAGCGGACGGGGCTCGAACCCGCGACCTCCAACGTGACAGGCTGGCGTTCTAACCGACTGAACTACCGCTCCAGACTCGTTTGGCGAGCGGGCAAACTAGCGGTGCGTGACAGGCGCGCAACTGAAAACTCGCTCCGCCTGGCAAAAGTTTTCGGGTGATGAAAACAAAAAGGCCGGACTGCGCAAACAGTCCGGCCTTTTCAAGCGGCTGGCGGATCCAATTCTATTTCTCCACCCAGCGCACAGCTTCCATCAGCAACTCACGCGCCGAGGCCAGGCCGAGCTTTTGACGAATGTTGGCCTTGTGCGCGTCCACCGTCTTGGAGCTGAGACCGAGCTTCTCGCCGATCTCATGGCTGTCAAAGCCGCGTCCCACCATCTCAAACACTTCAAGCTGGCGATCGCTGAGCATGCGGCCAGGTTCACCGCGGGAGCCCGTGCGGGGTCCGCCACCGGAAACAATGTTGGCCAGCAGATTGGCGCTGAAGCAGAAGCTGCCGGTCAGGATTTGACGGATGCCGTGCAGAATGCGCGCCGCCGACTCCCCCTTCATCAGGTAACCCATGGCACCGGCGCGCAGACAGCGCTCCGCATACACGTTCTCCTCATGCATGGAATAGACCAAAATATGAGAGGTCGAACTGACGGATTTCAGCTTCTTGATCAAATCCACCCCACTTCGATCCTTGAGCGTAATGTCCAAAATGATGATGTCCGGCTTCAGCTTTTGAATCTGCTGAATGGCAGGCTGCGCGTCCTCGGAGCTACCGACGACTTGCAAATCCTCCTGTTGGTCGATTACTTTTCTAAGCCCTTCGATAACGATGGGGTGGTCATCAAGTATATATACTTTGTGTTTCATGGCGCGTCTGAATTGCTCTTTATGAGCATTTTGTCAAGTTCCTAACCCTAAGTCGGGTGAATGAAAAGAAAGAAATTGAAAATTTTGCCTCATATTTTCCATAAAGTCCTCCTGAGCTCTTGTGATTAATCTCTCTCGGTAGGCTTAAATTCCCGCCAGCTTCCCTCCCCCCACTCCACTTCCTGATCAAGCATTTCATCGCCATCAAAGCTAAATTTTCCGGTGAAGCTTGCACCTTCGATAAGCAACTCCTTCAGCCAAAACCGATCGTCCGCCCACATTTCATCGAGCGGGAGCAAATCCAAGGAGGTCCACAACGGCGCCGCCTCCTCCGTCTCGCGCGCCTCGCCTTCATGCGCCTCCGCCAGGAACACGTGCACCAGCATGCGCAGGCCGTCGGTGAACTCAAACCACAGCTCGCCGTGCTTCACCGGATGCAGCGCGGTCACCCCCAGCTCCTCCTGCGTCTCCCGCACCGCGCAGTCCCGCGCGCTTTCGTCCGGATCGATCTTGCCGCCAGGCCCGTTGATCTTGCCCGCGCCCAGGCCGCGCTTTTTACGAATGAGCAGCACTTCTCCGCGCTCGCGATTGACGATGAACATCAAGGTCGCGCTCACACCCGGCTGCCAGCCCGTCCAGTCTTTTTCTTTCCCATTCATGACTCTTAATCAGCGTTCCGCGGTCGCCAGCACCGTTTGAAAATGCGGGCTCTTCGCCTCGCGATGCACGACTGCTGTCTCGATGTTTCGAAATCCCGCGGTGGCCAGCATCTCCTCCAGCTCCGCCTCGGCAAAGCCCAGCCAGACATCGGCGTAAAGCTGGCGCGCCTTCTCAAAGTTGTGGCGCAGCAAGTCCAGCACCACCACGCGCCCGCCAGGTTTGAGGATGCGATGCGCCCCGTCCAGCGCGCGCTGCGGCGCCGCGGCATGATGCAGCGCCTGGCTGAGCAATGCCAAGTCCACCGTGCCCGGCTCAATCGGCGGTTCTTCGATGTCACCCAATCGGAACTCCAAGTTGGTGAAGCCATGCCGGCGTGCCAGCTCCCCGCCACAGGCCACCATTTGCTCGGAGTTGTCCACCGCGATCACCCGTTGCGCGCGCTGCGCCAGCAGTTGCGATAAAGTCCCCTCCCCCGCTCCCAGATCAGCGATCACCATCGGCGGCAGCAGCTTCAGCAAAGTCTCACCCAGAGCCTTCCAGGACCTGCCTGGAATGTAGTGGCGGCCAAATTTGCCAGCCAGCGCGTCAAAGTAAGCGCGCGCCGTCTGCGCGCGCTTCCGCAGCACCACCTTCAAAGCCGCCGCGTCCCGGCCGCTCTCGCGCAGCTCGGCCGCCGCCGCGTCCAGCAGCGCCATCAAATGACCATGACTCTCAGCCTCCTTGCTCGCCGGCGGCTGCAGCCGGTAGAGCCGGTTTTTGCCGGAGCGCCGGTCGCTTACCAAGCCCGCTGAGCGCAGCCGCGCCAACTGGGCTGAAATGTTCGACTGCGGCAGCGCCAGCACCTCCTGCAACTCCGCCACCGACAGCTCCTCGCGCCGCAGCAGCAGCAGCATCCGCGCCCGGGTCGGGTCGGAAAACAGATTGAGGGCTTTCAAAAGAGCAGCCACAAGCCCAACCTATCAACGCATCATCATTCATCAATGGCTGAATTGCAGATCGGATCCAGCACCGCCCGTGCCTCCGCACGCACCGCTTCGCGCAGCTTTTTGGGCGCGATGACCCTGGCGTGACGGCCGTAGCCGAGCACCCAACGGGTGATTTCCTCCAAGCCCGCAAGCTCCGCCCGAAACTCGATCTCCCCGCCATCGCTGCTCCGCGGCGTGATTTCCTGGTTCGAATGCCAGCGCCGCTCCGCCACCACACGCGCCGCCCAACCGGTGAAGCGAATGCGCACTTCGAAACGCTCCGCTTCCGCTCCATAAGTCCACACCCCAAAACCGCTGCTCAAGTAAGCGCGCACATCAAAGCGGGAATCCCGCTCAAAACGCGTCCGCAGCACCTCCAGCCCGTCCATGCGCTGCAGCGCAAAGGTGCGCATCTCGTCCCGATCCAGGTCGTGCGCGATGAGATACCAGCCGTTTTGCAACTGCCCCACATGGTAAGGCTGCACACGACGGCGTTCCCGGCCGCGCCCCTCGAGCTTGCGGTAATGAAAGACCGCCTCGCACTGGTTCATCACGGCCCCGAGCAGTTTGGCGAACAACACCGTGTCCCCCGCCACCACCCCCGACTCGCGGACACTGTAAGCCGCATCCATGTCCTCCCACCGCATCGAAACCGTCTCCGGACAGGCCGCCGCGATCTTGTTCACGCTTTCCGCCACCACCCGCTGCAATTTCGTGCCGCGCAAGGGCTCGAGCGCCTTTTGCGCAATGAACAACGCCACCAGCTCCCCGCGTGAAAGCTGCATCGGCGCAAACTCGCTCACTGGCTGGGTGAAGTGGTAGCCATGCCGTTTGTCGTCGTATTCCAGCGGCATGTTCTTCATGTTCCGCAGGTGATCCAAATCACGCTGAATGGTCTTCGGGGAGACTTCAATCTCGCGCGCCAGCGTCTGGCAGTTCGGATACTTGCCGGAGGCAATGATGCTGACGATGCGCCCCACCCGCCACTCGACATTCCGGCGGATGCCAACACGAGCTTTGGTGGTTGATCGCAGCGAAGAGGAGGGCATGGCAAACGCCCTATACTTTAGGTTTCTTAAATAGAAAAGGCAAACAATTTAGCGGGGTCGGTCAGTGTTTGTCCCACCCCATGGACGATGCTGAGCACGATTCCAAACCTCACAGGCAAAATCGCCTTCACCCCCACTAATCCCACCCCCACTAATCCCACCCCCATGAACCCGAACCTCATTGACCTCACCTACATCCTGGACCGCTCCGGCTCCATGCAGCCGATGCAGGAACCCGCTGTCGCCGCTTTCAACGACTTCCTCAAAGCCCAGCTTGATGTGCCGGGCGATGCCACCCTGACCCTGATCCAGTTCGACGACGCCTACGAAGTGCCTGTGAATACCAAGCCCGTGCAGGAGGTGCCGCAGCTCACCGCCGCCACCTACGTCCCGCGCGGCAGCACCGCTCTGCTCGACGCCATTGGCCGCGCCATCACCGACGCCGGCCGCCGCCTCCAACATCTGCCGGCAGAGCGACAGCCCGCCAAGGTCATCTTTGCCATCTTCACCGATGGCTATGAAAACGCCTCCACCCGCTACACCGCGCGCCACATCAACGACCTCATCCGCCTGCATCGCGATGAAAAAGGCTGGGAGTTCCTCTTTCTCGCCGCCAACCAGGACGCCATCGCCACCGCCGCCTCAATGAGCATGGACGCCAGCGGCTCCGCCAACGTCTCATTCAATGAAAAAGGCATCAAATCCACCGGCAGCGCCATGGCCCGCAAAGTGCGTGCCCTGCGTATGAAGAGCAGCGGCCAGATGGATGAGCAAGCCAGGGAGGACGACGCTAAAAGCCTCAACGAAATCCTGCGGGAAGAAGAGGACAAAGACTGACCCCCGCCATCCCATGAACCATCCTTTCCAGCCCGGTCAGCGCGTCATCTGCGTCGCCGACGACTTCCCTTACGCGGTTTTTGAGATGTTCGACGCCGTCCCTTGGCAAGGCGGCGTCTTCACCATCTCTGAAGTCACCTCCGGCAAAAACTACCGCACAGGCCGCTTCGGTCCCTCCATTCGCCTCGTCGAATTTCCACCGTTGCAGCCCGGCCATGGGTCCTTCCACGCCAGCCGCTTTCGTCTGCTTGAAGAAGAACTCAAGCGCGTCAGCACCCGCCATCACGCCTCCACTTCCACCACTGCGCCCTGAGCACGTCACTCTTCACTCTTCTCTCTTCCAATGTGGCTCTGCACCCAACTCGGCTTCTTCTCCATCGTCCGCAAAAGCCCGGATGAAATCCACGTCCGCGCCCGCTGCCGGGACGACCTCGACTACCTCAGCCGCGCCATCGGCCTGCCTGATCCGGTCGAGTCTCACCCCGGGTCTGATTACCCCTGGCGCATCCTCTGCGACCGCACCGACCAGACCCGTCTCTTCGCCCTGCTCGCCGCCAGCATCGACTACCCCAATTTCAAATCCGCCATCGCCAGCCACCCCGCACAGCACGACAAACTCGCCGCCTACCGCGACATCCACCACCGCATGGTCGAGTGGCAACACAGCCGCCAGTCATGAACCGGCGCCAACTGTTTACCCAACTCAGTGGCATGGCCGCCGCCTCAACGGCCATGCGAGGAGGGGAGCCGCAGCGGGCGGACTTGCCGTCAAGGGAAGCCACCGATACCTGCCCTCCCCATGTCATGGGAAGTTTAAATGATTGTCCGGCATGGATTCGCCGATGGCAGCAACAGCCGCGCTACCCGGTGCCGGAAAGCCAACACCCCCTGGCGGCGCGCCTGCTGGAGGCGATTCATTCAGGCCGTTCGCTTGAGGTGCTCTATTTTGGCGGCGGGCACCCTGGCCGGAGCCGGCGCTTCACAGCCGGTTCTTTGTTCAGAGTGGGACGTGAAGACGGCGCGGTCTTGTATGTGTCCGGCTGGTGTCATGAACGCCAGGCGCACCGCACCCTGCGCTTGGACAAGTTGACGGTTCGTGAGCCGCAAGACCCGCATGGGTTGAAAACAGCGCGCTCGGAAGTGGTGTCATCGCGCACGCCAACTCCTCACTCAGCCCCGTTTCCCATCTCAGATACGATTTTCACTTGCGCTAAATCCCGCAAACCAATGAAATGAAGTCAGGACTCCGGGTGATTGATCCGCCAAACCCATGCCCGCCAAAACACATCCATTCAATCCCCCAAGCTCCGACACAAAGCCGGGCGCAGCCCCCTGGACTGCGGAAACCCCGCTGCCGCTTTCCCCCAGGCCAGCCCTGCTGGTCGCCAACCTCACGGCATTTGCCGCCTAATCCCACCCATGCCCGCCTACGCCCATACCCTCGAAGGCCGCCCCCCGGAAGACTGGGAGCCGCTGGAGACGCATCTCCAGAAAGTAGCTGTTTTGGCGGGAGAGTTCGCCGATGCCTTTGGAGCCAAGGAGTGGGGCTACCTCGCCGGCCTGTGGCATGATCTGGGAAAGTATTCGCAGGAATTTCAACCATGCGTGAGAAAATGAATCCATACTTTGCACGCCCCAAACAGCCTCTGGCCATTCATCTCGCCAATGTCGCGCATATAGCTTTGGCATTCGGTCGTTACATCGGTCTTGGAGAAGAGGCTGCGCTTGCAGGCTGGCTACACGACCTCGGCAAATATCGAACAGAGTTCCAGGATTACCTGAGCGGGCTTCGCTCATCCAGCACCGAAACCCAACATGCCGCATATGGTGCAGCATGGGCTATCGAGCATCAGCAGCTTCTACAGGCTTTTGTCGTTGCTGGTCATCATTCTGGATTGCACGATATAGCTGACTTGCAGACCATCCCCGACAAGTCAATTCTTGGGCTTCCGTCTGCACTCGACACTCTCACCCAGCGTTATCTCGCTGAGTGCCCGCCGCTAGAACCTCGCCAGGAACCCGAATTCATCGGCGGCGGAGACACCACTGATGACCAAAGCCTTCGCACAGATATGGCGGTGCGGATGCTTTTCTCCTGCCTTGTTGATGCAGACCGGCTTGACTCCGCATGTTGGCCGCGCACTCCTCCCTCAGACTTGCTTCTCGATGCCGACTTGTTGCTCGCACAAGTCGAGGCAGAGCGAAGTCGCAAGGCTGCCGCCGCCCCAAACGGTACACTGAAGATACGCCGCAATAACGTCTTCAACTCTTGCATTGAGAAGGCAGAATTGCCTCAAGGGTTCTTTTCCCTCACCGTTCCAACGGGTGGCGGCAAGACTCTCAGCGCGATGGCCTTCGCTCTCGCTCATGCGCGGCAACATCGACTGCGCAGAGTGATCGTCGTCATTCCTTATCTCTCCATCATTGAGCAGAACGCAGCCGAGTATAGCCGTGTGCTCGGACGCGATGTCGTGCTGGAGAATCATTCTGCCGTGAAGCCTCGCCTTGATGCCAACGACGAGGAAAAAGATGCACTTGAGGTTGCGGCTGAGAATTGGGACTCGCCTGTGGTTGTCACCACCTCAGTTCAGTTCATCGAATCCCTTCTCTCCGCACAGCCTTCGCGTTGTCGGAAGCTCCATCGCATCGCACATTCGGTGGTTATTTTTGACGAAGTACAGACGATGCCATCGCACTTGCTTGCGCCGGTCTTCAGTATGTTTCGCGAATTGGTCCGCCAGTATGGCGTGTCCTTCGTGTTCAGCTCGGCTACGCAGCCCGCGTTTCTAAAATCATCGTCGCTACCAGATGGATTCACCTCTGGAGAGCTGCGACCAATCATTGACGATCCGGCACAACTTTTTCGTGATCTGCGCCGGGTGGACTATCACCTTCCTGAGAAAGACGCTACGCTCGACTGGTCTGAGCTTGCGGCTCAAATGACATCCCCCGGGCATTCGCAGTCCCTCTGCGTGGTGAACCTCACTGCTCATGCCGCAACGTTGTGGAATCATCTGCGCAGCGCCTTGCCAGAACATCTGCACAAGGCCTTGTTTCATCTGTCCTCCGCCATGTGCGCCGCACATCGCCTGCGCGTCATCCGGCTCATGCGCTGGCTGCTGCGCAACGGGCACCCGTGTCGCGTTGTGTCCACGCAACTCATCGAGGCCGGTGTGGATGTGGATTTCCCCATCGTCTGGCGCGCGCTCGGCCCACTCGATTCCATTGTGCAGACTGCCGGACGCTGCAATCGCGAGGGCCGTGCCGAGCGCGGCGCGGTGCACGTCTTCCGTCCGGTGGAGCACAAGATCCCTGGCGGCGTCTATGCTGCGGCCACTGAGCAGGCTTCTGTCGCAGTCGCCCGCTTTGCCAATACTATAGAAGCACAAGAAGCACTCGCCACTGATCCTTCGATTTTCAGCGGATACTTTCATAGTCTCTACAGCGTCATCACCACTGACCTCAAGATCGACGGCACCACCATTCAGGAGGATCGCCGCGAGTTGAAGTTCCGTACGGTTAGCGAGAAGGCCAAGGTCATCGACAACAACGGCCAGCCCGTAATCGTTCCTTTCGGCGCGGGCAAGCGCATCGTCCAAACCATTCGCGAACGCCAAACGCCAAGTGGCGAACCCCGCTTCACCCGTGATGATATGCGCCGCCTCCAGCGTTACATGGTCAATGTGCGCCAGCGGAACTTCGATGAATTGCTCCGGCTGCGCCTCATCGAGCCGCTCCTGCCCAATCTCAACGTCCATGTCCTTGATCCTTCCTGCTACCACAGACAGCTTGGCCTCGTCATGCCCGGCAATCTTCCCATCCAAGACATGATCGTCTGAGGATCGCATCCGCCGAACCTTCAAAAGCTTACATTAACCATGTCCAACAACCTCGTTACTCTCCGCGTCTGGGGAGACTTCGCCTGCTTCACTCGCCCCGAGATGAAAGTGGAGCGCGTCTCTTATCCGCTCATTACGCCATCCGCCGCACGCGGTGTGCTGGAGGCGGTGTTCTGGGAACCGCAGATGCTCTTTTGGATCGATACCATCCGCGTCGTTCGTCGCGGCCAGTGGATTAGCATCCGGCGCAACGAAGTCACCAAAGTGATCAGCCTCGGCGATGCCAGCACCTGGATGAGCGCACCGGCGAAAACCAAAACCATCGCCGCTGGCGGGGGAGCGGATGATGGCACCCAACGGAACATGCTTGCCTTGTCCGGCGTGGAATACCTCATCACTGCTGAGATTCGTCTTTCCTCACTGGCTCAACCACCCCGCGACAACCTCGGCAAATACACTGATGAGTTTCGCCGCCGTGCGAAGTCCGGCAAATGCCATCATCGCCCCGGCCTCGGAATGAGAGAGTTCGCCGCCGACTTCGAGTGGGAGGATGATCCGCAGGCAGCGCTTCCACGTCGTCGTGCCGAACTTGCCGCAGCGGAAGAAGAAACCTTCCCGTGGCATGAAGACCTCGGCCTCATGCTCTATGATGTCTTTGCCCCCGCTTCACGTGCCACAGGCTTCCAATGGTTGAACGCGGACGAGAGCATCGAAGCCACCGCAGCCTTTGAGCGGACGCTCGCCGGCATTGCCAAAGGAGAAATCACCAAGCGGCGCAAAGCCTACGCAGCCAATCCGCTGCGCCATACACGCGGCCAGCTTGCCGCGCCGCAGCCCAGTTTCTTCCGCGCCGCCATCCGTGACTCGATGATGGACTGTCATCCCGATCGCGTCCGCATTCTCACCCCCAACCCTGAAGGAGCCTGACCCATGCTGCTCAAAGCACTCCATGACTTCGCCCACCGGCGCGACTTGCTCAAAGACCTCGCCTTCGCCGACAAAGCCGTGCGTTGGATCATCGAACTCGATGAAAAGGGCAATCTCCTCGGCGCTGGGCCTGCACAGACGGGGGACGGCAAGCGCGGGAAGGAGTTATCTTGCCCCAGACTCCTTTCAGACTCGAATTCTGGGACGGTTGCAAGCTTCATGGTTGAAGCCGTTGACGGAATGTTTGCGCTCAGCCCCAATCCACAAAAACCCAAGAGTGCCGTCAAGCTCGCAGCCAAAACCGCACATTTTTGGCAGCAAATAGAAGACTGCCAAAAAGCGACTGGCAACGAGGAACTGAAGGCGGTGAGTGCGTTTGGACAGTCGATCAAAGAAGGCGTGCCTTTCTTGAAGACGGAGTCGAATGGCTACACATTGACAACTGCGGCAGGGCAACTGGTCAAGGTGGGGAATGACGATTTTTCCTTTTCAGTTGGAGGGAAGCTTATTCTCGAAATGAATGATTTGCAGGCATACTGGAGAACGGTTTTCAGTCAGGGCCAAAGCGACGATGACGAATCCGATGACGCAGAGGAGGGTGATCGCGAAACGGGAGTCAAGGAATTCGGGGTATGCCTTATTTCCGGGGATCCTCGGAGTGAACTCGCTCGAACCCATGTGCCGAAAATCAGGGGCGTTCCCGGAGCTCAGGGAAGCGGTGCCAAAATCGTGAGCTTTGATAAAGCCTCATTGAGCTACTCCTCATACGGACGCAATCAAAGCTATAACGCCCCGGTATCTGTTGCTGCGTCTGTCGCATATTGCGTCGGTCTGAACTGGATGCTGAAACGTCCTGATTTTCACGTCAAGGTGGGCTCAGCGTGCATTGTTTTCTGGGCGAGAGAAAACTCGCAAGCACCCAGCCTTTTCGCACGCTTCCTCAATCAACCCAGGCCAGAAACAGTGCGGACCTTTCTTGTCTCACCATGGGCTGGTATTGAACGCGACTTGGCGAAAACAGACGATTTTTACGCTGTCACACTGAGCGGCAACTCAGGCCGGATTGTTGTGAAGCATTGGATTCAGGAGCCGCTGGAATCTGCTATAGACCATCTCCATCAGTGGTTCGTGGACCTTGATCTCATAGTGCCACTTCGTCCTGAGGAAAAGGTTAGCAAAGAAAAGCCAAAGGAAGACGCCACGGAATACAACCCGCTCTCCATCTACTGGCTGAGCCGGGCGACATTGAGTGACCAGGCAGCGAAAAAGCTCGACAAGAAACTACCGCCAAACGTGCCGACTCTACTCTACCGCGCCGCTCTTGAAAGCACCGCACCACCCATCGCCTTGCTCAAGCCGCTGCTCGATCAACTGCATTCCAAGATCGTGAAGGGCGAAAACTACCGCGTCATCTGGGATCAGAGTCGATTCGCCCTTCTGAAACCTATCATCAACCGCCACCACCGAACCCGCCACGAACCCACCATGGAACTCGCCCCTCAACTCACTGAAACTTCAGACCCCGCTTATAATTGCGGGCGTCTGCTCTCCGTCTTCGATTCTCTACAGCGTGCGGCGCATCGTGCGGAAACGGGCGGCGGGTCCAATCTCAACACCACGCTGGCCGAGCGTTACTTCGGCGCGGCCTCGTCCAATCCCAACGGCGCTTTCTCGCTGATGTGGCGGCTTCACATGCACCATCTCAAAAAGCTGAGGCAGAAAGGTGAGAATGGCCAGAGAGCTGCAGCGGGCTACCAGCGCAGCATCATGAACATCTGCGGACACTTTACTGCGCCGAAGCCCACTTGCAGTCCGCAATTTCCCCGCGTCTTTACGCTCGTTCAGCAAGGCCGCTTTGCCCTCGGTTACTACCAGCAGGAGGCGTATCGTGCTGAACTAATCCGGCTCTGGAAGGAACGGCAAAAAGCCAGCGGCACCGCGACCCAAGAAGATGCCGACGAACCTGATCTCGAACTCCCGCTCACCGAAGAAACCCAAGCCTAACTCACCACCCGTCACCCCACTCCTATGAACAACGACATCCTCACCAATCGTCACGACTTCCTCCTCCTGTTTGAAGTCACCAACGGCAATCCCAACGGCGACCCCGACGCAGGCAACATGCCCCGTCTCGATCCCAACACCAATCGCGGCCTCATCACCGATGTCTGCACCAAGCGAAAGGTGCGCAATTTTGTCGAGGAGTTCGCCCCTGCGCCAGCGAACGGACAAGAGCACCGCATCTTTGTCCGTCAGGGCGCTGTCTTGAACGATCTCATCGATGAGGCCGCCTCCGAGGCATCCAAAACCGCGAAGGCCGATAAGAACCGTGACGAATGGGAGCGCGCCGCGCTCGCTTGGCTCTGCAAACGCTACTTCGATCTCCGCGCCTTCGGAGCCGTGCTCTCCACCGGAAACAAAGTTTTCAAAGGCTCGTCCTACGGCCAAGTGCGTGGCCCCGTGCAGTTTACCTTTGCTCAATCTTTCCATCCCATCACCCCATTGGAGATCAGCATCACCCGATGCGCTGCGACCAATGAGAAGGAAAAGAAGGACGGAGAGGAAGCCGGTGTCGGTGGCAGCGGCAACAACCGAACCATGGGCAACAAGCATATCGTCCCCTATGCTCTCTATGCGGCCAAGGGCTACGTCTCGCCCGCCTTCGCGGAAAAGACCGGATTCACCAATGCCGACCTCGCGCTGCTGTTTGAAGCGCTGCTTCACATGTTCGAGAACGACCGCTCCGCCGCACGCGGCGAGATGATCGTGCGCGGACTCTATGACTTTGAGCATGTAGGCACTCAGCACGAGAACAACGCTGCGCAGAACCGCCGTGAAAGCCGTCTCGGCTGCGCTCATGCGCACACGCTCTTTGAAGGCATCACGGTCAGCCTGAGCGAAGCGGCCAAAGCCGCCGGCAAAGACTTCCCGGAGTCTTTTGCCGACTACACGGTGAACAACCGATGGGCAACGGACCCACTGCCTAACGGCGTCAGCCTCCATCTGCGGCACGAGGGATAGGCTGCCATCGTTGGCTGGCGTGTTGGTGAGGTGCAGCCCAACGGAATTCGACGCTTCCCTTTTCTTAAACGAACTCTATCCCATGAACCATGACCGCGAAGGAGAACATCGCCCGCTGGCGCAGCCTGCCGCCGGAGGAGAAGCTGTGCCGCTGCTGGGAAGCGATCCCGCTGGATGTGGCGCAAAGCACGGCCTTCGAGCGGGAGCCGGTGCCGCTGGAGCGGATCACTGCGACACTTGCCCGGATCGAGCCACCCGCTTTTTATTGAAACCACTCAGCATCCTGACCAGGGTAGTCGCTTCGCTCCAACCCTTCGCTGTAATCCGAAAGGCCCTTGGTCTTTTCTTTGCTGAAGAACGCTTTTTGACGATTCATCCTTTCCGTGACTTCAATGGCCGCGCCATCCGTCTGCTGCTCACCGAGTTACTGCGCCGCCTGGACTTATGTCTGCAATCCGCCGTCACTGGTTGATGCCCCCGCAGCGGCGCCGCATCAGCCTGCCTCATCCTGCATTCGTCATTCATACCCGATCCACCCGATCTTAACATCCTGCTCCAAGACTTGCTTTGAACCCCTCCCGATGACCGAGAAAGACTCCTCCAGACTTCCACCCGACAATCGCCGTTCATGGGCGCTGGCACCCGCGCCAATCGAAAGGCACAAACCCCAACCCGCCACCGAGGGCCTCGAACTCTTCGAGACCGCGCCTGCAGATGAGTCCGGCTACGAAGTCTGGAAAGCGGAGCAGGAGGCCGCCAAACGCGACTTTGAAAAGCGCTGGGGCATCCCGCTCAACAAGCGCGTCCGCGTCCAGATCAAGGGTGAACCGCGTGAGCGCGAGGGCCTGCTCCGGCTGGCTGCTGCGGCGTCACCGCTCGCCTCCGCCGGCAAGCTGAAACTCCGCCTCGGCGATCATGTCTTCACCGCCAGCGAGATTGAAAGCGTGACCCGGGTGTGAATCGCCCAGCTTGAAGCTCTCAGCCGTCTCGTCGTTCCCACACCCCGTTCGCCATGCGAGTTTCTGATTTCGCCCTTCCATTTTTTCTCCCTTTGCCCATGCCCTTCACCCTCTGACCGCTGACAACGCCCCCTGCTCCTTGCCTTCTTCCATGGACCTCCTCCCCATCTCCGCGCTTAACCACCTGCTCTATTGCGAGCGGCGGGCAGCACTTGTCCACCTCGAGCAGATGTGGGCGGAAAACCAATTCACCATGGAGGGAAATATCATGCACGAGAAGGCGCACGACGGCCCGGACGAGACCAAGGCCGGCGTGCGCCTCGTGCGCGGGCTGGCGGTGAAGTCGGAAACGCTGGGCCTTTCCGGCCAGTGTGACGTGGTGGAGTTTCACCGGAGCGCGGGCGTCCCGCCTGCGTCAGGCGGTGTCCCGCCGCCGCGCGAAACGATCCTGCCCATCGAATACAAACGCGGTAAACCGAAGGCCCACCGGGCCGACGAGGTGCAACTCTGCGCCCAGGCGATGTGCCTGGAGGAAACGCTTGGCTGCGCTATTACCGATGGCCGCCTCTTTTATGGCCAGACGCGCCGACGGACGGATGTGGTCTTTGATGCCGAACTCCGCGCCCTCACTGCCGACACCGCGCGGCGGCTCCGCGAGTTGATTGCGGATGGTGTGACCCCGCTGGCGGTCTATGAGGTCCGCAAGTGCGACGCCTGCTCCCTGAAGGAGCTATGCATGCCTCAGGCCATGCGCTTCCAACGCGGTGCCGGGGCATGGTTTGCCCGCCAGATGGCGGAGTTGGCAGCGCCTCCGTAGGCGCGTTCGCCAGAACGCGATGCCCATCCCCCCGCAGTCTGGCGAATGCGCCTACAATCCCAAATCCCATGCGCAAACACCTCAACACCCTCTTCATCACCCTCGAAGGCGCCTGGCTTGGCAAGGACGGCGAGGCAGTGATCGTGCGCCACGAGCACGAGACCAAAATACGCGTTCCCCTGCACAACCTCGACGGCATTGTCGCCCTCGGCTGGGACATCAGTTGCAGCGCCCCGCTCATGGCCGCCTGCGCGGAGAAAGGCGTGACGTTCTCCTTTTGCACCCCCTACGGCAAGTTTCAGGCCGCTGTGCGCGGGTTCACCAGTGGCAACGTGCTGCTGCGGCGCGAGCAATACCGCCGCGCCGATGACGAGGCCGCCAGTGCCGCCATCGCCAGCCCCATCATCGCCGCCAAAATCGCCAACCAGCGCACCGTGCTCCTCCGCGCCATTCGCGATCACGGCAACGACAAACGCACGCCCGTTCTGCGCGCCGTCTGCTCAGAACTTGCCTACAACGCGCAGGCCGCCTGCAGGGACAGGCACCCGCTCGACACCCTGCGCGGCATCGAGGGCGACGCCGCCAAGCGCTACTTCGACGCCTTCCCTCAGCTCATCACGAACCCCGCCTTCATCTTCAACGGCCGGGTGAAACGCCCGCCCACGGATCCGGTGAACGCCCTGCTCTCCTTCCTCTACGCCATGCTCGCCCACGACTGCCGCAGCGCTTGCGAGACCGTCGGGCTCGATCCGCAAACCGGATTCCTCCACCGCGACCGCCCGGGCCGCGCCTCCCTGGCGCTCGACCTGATGGAGGAGCTGCGCCCCGTGCTCGCTGACCGCCTGGCCCTCAGTCTCATCAACCGTCAGCAGGTGAAACCCTCTGATTTTCTCACCAAGGAGACTGGAGCCGTGGAAATGAAGGACCACACCCGGAAGGCCGTGCTCGTGGCCTACCAGGAACGCAAGCAAGAGGAACTGGAGCACCCTTTTCTTGGCGAGAAAGTGACTCTCGGCCTTGTTTGCCATCTGCAAGCCCGTCTGCTCGCCCGCCACCTCCGCGGCGACCTGGACGCCTACCCCGCCTTTCTTTGGAAGTAACACATTGCGCAACCGCATTCTCCCGCTTGCGAAAGCCCCACCTCAATGCTGTAAAACAAAACCACAGCCATGTACATCCTGATCACCTATGATGTCGCCACCAGCACGCCCGGAGGTTCTCGCCGCCTGCGGCAGGTGGCCAAAGCCTGCCTCGACCACGGCCAGCGCGTGCAGAACAGCGTCTTTGAGTGCAAACTCGATCCCGCACAGTTGGCCGCGTTGAAGGCACGGTTGGAAAACATCATTGATGCGAAGCACGACAGCCTGCGTTACTATCATCTGGGCAGCAACTGGGAGCGTCGAGTGGAGCACGCGGGAGCCAAGCCCGCTTACAACGTGGACGGTCCGCTGATCGTGTGAAAAACAGCCTGCGCGAACGTGAAGTAGTGGGGTAAAGTGGCGGAGGTTCGCGGAAAGCGATTCCTCTTGGAATCAGGCTCTTTGACAGACTCAGCACCCGAAAAAGCGAACCAGCGGGACCACAAAAACCGAGGTTCGCGCAAAGGTGCGATCTTGAAAGTGAATTTGCTTGGGCTTAAATCCAAGCGTCGCCGCCCACGCGGGCGGCGCGGATTGAAACCACATCTTCCCCGTGGGCCGGATCGACGACGGGGGTCGCCGCCCACGCGGGCGGCGCGGATTGAAACTGCGGCCACAGGGCAGGCGGAGCGGATGCGGCTGGTCGCCGCCCACGCGGGCGGCGCGGATTGAAACCCTACTCGGAGCATTCTTAGGATAACGCAAAAGGTCGCCGCCCACGCGGGCGGCGCGGATTGAAACAGCGCCGACCACAGCGGTACTGCTGTGGCATCGTGTCGCCGCCCACGCGGGCGGCGCGGATTGAAACGCGCAAACTCTCATCGACGGGACCAACGCCGGGCGTCGCCGCCCACGCGGGCGGCGCGGATTGAAACGATAGTGCCAACGCCGACGTGTGCAATCCCCACCGTCGCCGCCCACGCGGGCGGCGCGGATTGAAACTCCGTGGCGGATGCGATCGGCAAGGGTGGCGCCAGTCGCCGCCCACGCGGGCGGCGCGGATTGAAACAAAGGACATCCGCACATCGTATTGGCCGGCGATCGTCGCCGCCCACGCGGGCGGCGCGGATTGAAACACTTGGTTCGTTCATCGCTTTCCAGTATGAAGTGGTCGCCGCCCACGCGGGCGGCGCGGATTGAAACTTACGTGCAGCAGAAGATGGACCGCAACCTGGAGGTCGCCGCCCACGCGGGCGGCGCGGATTGAAACGAAATCGAGACGGGCGAACAATTCGAGTCCGGCGGGTCGCCGCCCACGCGGGCGGCGCGGATTGAAACCGCTGCGGTGCGCAGGCTGGGTGATGGGCGAGTGGTCGCCGCCCACGCGGGCGGCGCGGATTGAAACATGGGTGCGGCGCAACGGGCTGCACATTCCTGCCGTCGCCGCCCACGCGGGCGGCGCGGATTGAAACGTTAGGGTCCAGCGGCCCACGGCATTGCTGCCGTGTCGCCGCCCACGCGGGCGGCGCGGATTGAAACGCCCGACCCCGACAGCAAACGCAGCCACCGCCGCGTCGCCGCCCACGCGGGCGGCGCGGATTGAAACCATGCCAAGCACCAGCAGCATGGCCAGCTCCTGGGTCGCCGCCCACGCGGGCGGCGCGGATTGAAACACACCACTCCCGGGCGGCCTCGTAGAGGAGGCGCGTCGCCGCCCACGCGGGCGGCGCGGATTGAAACAGCGGCGGCGCGTCCGCGCCAGCACCCCCACCGAGTCGCCGCCCACGCGGGCGGCGCGGATTGAAACATCACCTCACCGATGGAGGCTGATACCCGCCGCAGTCGCCGCCCACGCGGGCGGCGCGGATTGAAACAACAGCTACACGCCCAAGGATGGATGGAACAGCAGTCGCCGCCCACGCGGGCGGCGCGGATTGAAACCGCTTTCAGTTTCCGCTGGGGGCGGGTGTGGAAGGTCGCCGCCCACGCGGGCGGCGCGGATTGAAACCGAAGAATGCGAGCCGCACCCTGCTGGCTTGGCGTCGCCGCCCACGCGGGCGGCGCGGATTGAAACACGGTTTGCAGTGCATCGGCATCGACTACGCGCGTCGCCGCCCACGCGGGCGGCGCGGATTGAAACAAGCTGAAAGAAGGTCTGCGAAAGGCGGTAGCGGGTCGCCGCCCACGCGGGCGGCGCGGATTGAAACACGACTTTCGCGCGCTGGAGCGCGGAGATGCTGGTCGCCGCCCACGCGGGCGGCGCGGATTGAAACCCTGCCGAAGTGCGGCTGTGCTTTTGGGCTTGCGTCGCCGCCCACGCGGGCGGCGCGGATTGAAACGATCAAATCCGGACCCGACACGAAGCTGAAATTGTCGCCGCCCACGCGGGCGGCGCGGATTGAAACGCATCTTCACGGTCCATCAGCCAGCCCTCCACCAGTCGCCGCCCACGCGGGCGGCGCGGATTGAAACTTCTTCACGATCGCTTTGGCAAACTCCTTGCCCTTGTCGCCGCCCACGCGGGCGGCGCGGATTGAAACACGACTTTCGCGCGCTGGAGCGCGGAGATGCTGGTCGCCGCCCACGCGGGCGGCGCGGATTGAAACATGCTCGGAGACCCCTCCACCAGAACCATGTTCCGTCGCCGCCCACGCGGGCGGCGCGGATTGAAACAACACCGCGCCGCCGGACGAATCCCTCGTGGCACGTCGCCGCCCACGCGGGCGGCGCGGATTGAAACAATAGAGCGCCTACAGCCGCCGATGCGCATCCTCGTCGCCGCCCACGCGGGCGGCGCGGATTGAAACACCGATGCGCGCGTGCCGGTGCTGGCGTTCCCGGGTCGCCGCCCACGCGGGCGGCGCGGATTGAAACGCTGCCGAATCGGGCGCGCACCAATGAGGACTGGCGTCGCCGCCCACGCGGGCGGCGCGGATTGAAACTGCACTCGCCCCGCCGCATCCACATCATTGGCCTGTCGCCGCCCACGCGGGCGGCGCGGATTGAAACGGCGCTGACGGACCTGGACGATGAGCTGCGCCAGGTCGCCGCCCACGCGGGCGGCGCGGATTGAAACTCAATGAGGCGCGGGCACTGGTGCGCAGCGGCCGGTCGCCGCCCACGCGGGCGGCGCGGATTGAAACATGACAGCAGCCGACGGCTGCGGGCGGCGCTCAAGTCGCCGCCCACGCGGGCGGCGCGGATTGAAACTATATGAGCAGAACGTCCAAGAGCAGCCACCTAGTCGCCGCCCACGCGGGCGGCGCGGATTGAAACTTGAGTCCCACGACCACGATTTCCAGCGGACGACGTCGCCGCCCACGCGGGCGGCGCGGATTGAAACTCCCTGTATGTATTCGTCAAACTATATCATTCAAGTCGCCGCCCACGCGGGCGGCGCGGATTGAAACTTTAAGAAGTTAATCTTGAGATTAATCCCTTCTTGTCGCCGCCCACGCGGGCGGCGCGGATTGAAACTAAGTGGGCGTATTGCTAACATATCATCATTATGGTCGCCGCCCACGCGGGCGGCGCGGATTGAAACAATCATCGGAAATGCAAGGCGTAGAGACGGAAAGTCGCCGCCCACGCGGGCGGCGCGGATTGAAACCCACTCCAGCGCCTCAGCCACCTCCAGCAGGCTCGTCGCCGCCCACGCGGGCGGCGCGGATTGAAACAACAGCACCACCGTAAGCCGGTGGTTTTCCGTGCGTCGCCGCCCACGCGGGCGGCGCGGATTGAAACGCCACCTCCATGCTTGGCACCGTGGATCGCGGCCGTCGCCGCCCACGCGGGCGGCGCGGATTGAAACACAAGATCCCAGCCAAGCGCGGCATGAGCAGCGGTCGCCGCCCACGCGGGCGGCGCGGATTGAAACAGCAGATGGCCGCGAAGCAAGCGCAGCAGCGTGGTCGCCGCCCACGCTGGCGGCGCGGATTGAAACAAACTCTCGCCGATGGTGCTGGAGTCCACAGCGGGTCGCCGCCCACGCTGGCGGCGCGGATTGAAAC
>CAZKMS010000084.1:17887-23774 GCA_964553805.1 uncultured Verrucomicrobiaceae bacterium | reverse complement strand
TGCGCGGCTCCTCCTGGCACCAAACGAGCTTCTTCTGGGCGCGCGGGTAGCGGGCGACGATGCCCTTGAGCATCTCCCAGTGCAGCGGATACAACTGCTCGATGCGGATGATGGCGGCATTCTTGATCTTCTGTTCTTCGCGGAACTTGATGAGATCGTAATACACCTTGCCGGAGCAAAGGATGAGCCGGGTGACGCGCTCCGGCGACACGGTGAGCAGGTCGTCGTCGAGCACTTCCTGGAAGGTGCTGCCCTCCGCCATGTCGGCGAGCTTGGACTGGCAGAGTGGGTGACGCAGCAGGCTCTTCGGTGTCATGATGACGAGCGGCTTGCGCACGCCGCGTTTCATCTGGCGGCGCAGGGCGTGGAAGTACTGCGCTGGCGTGGTGAAATTGCAGACCTGCCAGTTGCCCTCGGCGGAGAGCTGCAGGAAGCGCTCCAGGCGCGCGCTGGAGTGCTCGGGACCCTGGCCTTCGTAACCGTGCGGCAGCAGCAGCACGAGATGACTGGGCTGCATCCACTTGCTCTCGGCGCTGGCGATGAACTGGTCGATGATGACCTGGGCGCCGTTGATGAAGTCGCCAAACTGAGCTTCCCAGCAGATGAGCACGCGCGGAGCGAGCAGCGAGTAACCGTAGTCAAAGCCGAGCACAGCAGCCTCGGACAGCAGGCTGTTGTAAACGCAGAACAAGCCCTGGTCGGGACTGAGATTTTTCAGCGGAATGTGGCGCTCCCGTGTCTCGGTGTCGTAGAGCACGGAGTGGCGCTGGGAGAAGGTGCCGCGGCGGCTGTCCTGGCCGGAAAGCCGGACGCCATGCCCTTCCACCAGCAAGGCACCGAAGGCCAGCGCCTCCGCGTGCGCCCAATCGATGCCCTCGCCGCTCTCGATCGCCTTGCGGCGCGCAGCCAGGAAGCGGCGCTCAATGGTGGGGTGCAGATGGAAGTCCTCCGGAACCTCCAGCAGTTTGAGGCCGATGCTGCGCAGATGATCGAGCGCCACTCCGGTGGGAATGGGATCGTAGCAATACGCGGGTTGGGGAATGAAGAGCGAACCTTCGTAGGGGTTGCCGCCAGCGGCGGCTTCGCGTTTTTGGAGCAGGTCCACGCCGTCCTCCAATTCCTGGATGAGTTCCTGCTCGAGGCTGGCGGCCTCATCCGCGGTGATGGCGTTGTCCGCGATCAGGCGGTCGCGATACAGCGCCGCGGTGGACGGGTGGGTGCTGATGGTGCGCGCCATGTTTGGCTGCGTGAAAGCCGGCTCGTCGGTCTCGTTGTGGCCGTAGCGACGGTAGCAAACAATGTCGAGCACGACATCGCGGCTGAATTTTTGGCGGAACTCCAGAGCCAGTTTGGTGGCCCACATGATCTCCAGCGGGCAGTCGCCATTGATGTGAAACACAGGCGCTTCGATGATCTTGGCGACATCGGTGCAGTAGTCCGAGGAGCGCGCGTCGGCGGGCAGGGTGGTGAAGCCAATCTGGTTGTTGACCACGATGTGGATGGTGCCGCCGGTGCGGTAGCCTGGCAGTTGGGACAGGTTCAGCACCTCGGCCACGACGCCCTGGCCGGCGAAAGCGGCGTCGCCATGCACCAGGACAGGAATGACTTTCTTACGCTCCTGGGTGTCATCGAGCGCGCGCTGGCGAGCCCGCGCCTTGCCCTCGACGACGGGGTTCACCGCCTCCAGGTGGCTGGGGTTGGCGGCCAGCATGATGCCAATGCTGTCACCCGTTGAGGTCTGGCGCACCGTTTCGAAACCAAGGTGGTACTTCACGTCGCCGTCACCCGCGACCATGTTGGGCACGTAATTCTCGCTGAACTCGTAAAACAGGAGTTCGAGCGGCTTGCGCAGGAAATTGGCCAGCACCGAGAGGCGGCCGCGGTGGGCCATGCCCATGACGATTTCGCGCCCGCCAAGCGCGGGCAGGGCTTCGAGCACGGTTTCGAGCGCCACGAGGAGGCCTTCACCGCCCTCGACGGAAAAGCGCTTCTGCCCCACGTAACGACGGTGCAGGAAGCGCTCAAACGTTTCGGCTTCCAAAAGCCAGCGCAGAGCATGGACCTTTTCCTTGTCCGCCGGCGCCGGGATTTGCAGGCGGTTCTCGATGCGCTCCTGCAGCCAGTTCCGCACCTCCGGGTTGTGGATGTGCATGTACTCGAAGCCGACGCGGTCGCAGTAAATGGAGCGCAGTTCGCCGAGCATGTGCTTCAGCGTCATGGACTTGCCGTGGCGGAACAGGTGGGTCTGCACCTCCTGATCCAGTTCGGCTTGGTCAAAACCGAGCCCCTCAAGCGTGAGCGCGGCGGGATTCGGCGGCTGTTGGGAGAGCGGGTCCACCCAGGCGGCGGTGTGGCCGAGCGCGCGAAATGCCAGCAAGGCATTCGTCACCCGCATGCGGAAATGGAGCGTGTCCTCGGAGAGGCCGCCTGCGGCGGCGGGATGGCCGGAGGCGCTTTGGCGGCGCTTCAACTCCGCCAGGCCGAGCTCAAAACCTTCGAAAAAAGAGGCCCAGGTGGAATCGACAGCACTGCTGTCCTGTCGCCATTGCTGGTACTGGGATTCGAGAAAGTCCTGGTTTGACCGGGACGGCAGGGAGGCGCTCATCGCTTTTGTGAATTTTTTGGGGGCAGGTAGCATCGACCGGATTTGCGGTGCGCGCAACCACGGAGGCGCTGGAAAAATGCGGCCGGTTGGCCAAAATTGGGCAGTTGCCAGGCGGGGGGGACCGGAGTCATTGTCGGCCATGCATTCCATCCGCCTCGTCTTGATCGTCCTGCTGGCGCAGACAGCGCTGCATGCCCAAACGGCTGCGGCAGGTGCGGATGCGCGCGCCTTCATCGAGATCAAGGAGGGGGCGCTTCCATTGATCATCACCGTGCCGCATGGGGGCCTGCTCAAGCCGGTTGGTCTGAAGAACCGCGCTTTCGGCAAGGTGATGATGGATGCGCAGACGGTGGAACTTGCGGCCGACATCGACGCGGCGGTGCGCAGGCGGCTCGGCTCGGCGCCGCATTTCATCATCAATCGTCTGCACCGCTCCAAATTAGACCCGAATCGCGAGGTTGAGGAGGCGGCCCAGGATGATCCGCTGGCCCGGGATGCCTGGCAGCGGTTTCATGCCGCCTGCGCGGCGGCAAAGCAGCGGGTGAAGGCGAGGCATGGCGGCGGTTTGCTGCTGGATTTGCACGGCCATCGCCACGAAGAGCCGAATGTTGAACTGGGTTATTTGCTGCGCTCCCAGGATCTGAGGCTCAGTGACGGGAAGCTCTCTGCGGATGCCGGCCTTTTGGCGCGTTGCTCGATTCGTGGCATGGTCACGCACACTGGCAAATCGCTGGCGGAATTGGTGCGCGGGCCGATGAGCCTGGGCACGCTGCTGGAGATTCAGGGCCAGCGCACCTTGCCCAGCGCGGTGCGCCCGCATCCGAGCGAGGGGGCGGAGTACTTCAGTGGCGTGTTCATCATCGGCGCTCATGGCTCGCGCGACGACAATGGCCTGGTCAGCGCCATCCAGGTGGAGTGTCCCTGGGATGGGGTGCGTGACACGGCGGAGAACCGCGGGCTTTTCGCGCAACGGCTGGCTGAGGCGCTGGCGGAGTTTCTTCCGGCGCACTTCAACTGGAAACCGGCGCCGGCTGCCGGGGAGTGACGTCCATCCTTACGCGTCCGTTTCGCGGCCGACGCGGTTGATTAGCAGGCCGCGCATGGCGCTGGAGGACATCATCGGCTGCAACAGCGTCATGGCCGCGCGCAGTTTCGCCGGAGTGGCGCGGGTGCGGTCGTGCATCATGATGATGTCAGTCGCCAGCGGAGCGAGCGGCGCGACATCGGCGAAGTTTTTCAGCACGGGCGGACCATCGAGGATGATCCAGTCCACTTCCAAACGGGCGCGGTCGATCCAACTGCGGTAGCCGTCCAACAGCTCATTGGTTTCGTAGGCGGGGATGTCGTGCGCGGGCAGCACGTAAAGGCCGGAGTCGCCATAACGAATGTCGTCAAGGTGATTCGCGCCTGAACTGTGCCGCTCCGACTGCGGGAAGTAGTGATGCAGCCCGGGGCCGCTGGCATGGCAGTCGATCGCCAGCACTTTGCGGCCATGGTGCACGAAGGTGGCGGCGAGTGCGGCAGCGGCCAGACTTTTGCCTTCATTTGGCTCGGAGCTTGTAATGAGAACGATGCCGCCGGGGCCACTGCGAGTGAGCGCCTGTTTTTCCAGCGCGCCGGTCAGTTGCCGCAAGGCGGTGGCAGCACCGCGGGGTTCGGACCTGAGGCATTCGGCGAGGATGCTGGCTTGGTGATCGCCGGAGAGCTGCGGGAATTCAGCCAGGATGGTGGTGCGATTGCCGCTGGTCAACGCCACAGGAGCGGGCGGGGAAAGCTGGTTTGAGAGTCGTGGGGTGCTTGCTTCGGGGGCTGGCACTGGCTCGGGATTGGCGGCGGGCCCGGACGCGGACGGGCGCAGGTGTTTGAGCAGATGATCCTCCGCAAGCCCCCAGCCAAGAGGCACGCCGATGAATACCAGGCCAAAAACCATCATCGAGGCGAGGGCGGCAAGGAGCTTGTTCGGCTTGACCGGTTTGTCCGGGGGAGTCGCCACATCGGCAATGCGCAGCAGGCCAGTGTCCGTGAACTCGCCGGTGAGATTGGCCTGGTTCATGCGCATGACGATGTTCTGATACATCTGACGGTCGAGCTCGGCTTGATCGATGAGCATTTTCTCCTGAATCGCTTTATCACCCAGGGCGATGACATCACCGCGGGCGACTCCGATCTGGCGTTTGAAGTCGTCGCGCTGCGCGGTCAAGGTGGCGACGTCCTGACGGACCATGGTGACGACGGCGCCGATGAGGGTATTCAACTCGGCCTGACGGGCGCGCAATTCGTTGTTGATGCCGACGACCTTCGGGTGGCGCGGGCCGCAAAATTGCAGCAGTGGCGTGAGCTGGGCGTCGAGATTGCTGATTTCGGTGCGCTTCTGGGACACCTGCGGGTTGTCAGCGATCAAGCGGACGCGCAGCAGTTCGGTCTGGCTGTCGTGGGCGGCTTCGATGGCGGCGAGATCGTAATGCACCCGAGTGAGCCGCACCTCGGCGTCGGCGAGGGCTACATTGAGCGTCTGCAGCTTTTCACTGGAGGTGTCCTTCACGCCGTCAACGCGGTTGAGCACGCTGGCTTGCTGACGGTACTCGGCGAGTTGGGCCTCGCTCTCCTGGAGGTTTTTGCGCAGTTCGGCGGCTTTTTGCGTGAGGAATTCGGAGGCGGCGCGCGTGCTGCCAAGCTCTTGCTCCGCTACGTAGTCGATGTAGAGGTTGACGTAGTGGTTGGCAAGCTCAGCGGCGAGGCGGGGGTCTTCGCCGCGCACGTGCACGCGCAGGATAAAGGACTCTTTCATCGGTTCGACGTGGGTGGCGCTGGCGATTTTGCGAATAAAAACCTCGCGCAGGTCGGGTGGGGGCGCGGGTTTGGCCAGTCCCATCCACTCTTTGATCAGGGTCTGGAGCGACTTGTGGTTGAGGTTGGGCTGAATGTAGTTCGTGCGCAGATCGGCCGGCACATGGTCGTGGAAAAACTCAAGGTAGCGGCGGGACTTCATCTCGGAGAGATGGTTGTTCACCAGCAGGGGGGCGCTTAATTCGCCCACGGGGGAGCGGCCGAGCTGCTCGAAGTTGAAGACGTTGGCATCCTGGATGCGCAGCAGCAATTGAGCTTCGGTCTGGAAGACTTTGGGGCCAGTGCCAAGCGCGGCAAAGCTAAGGACGGCGAAGAGGCTGGCAAAGATGAGGCCGCGTTTCCAGTGACGGCGCAGGTAGCCGATGAGGTCTGCCAGACTGATGATGGCATCAGGCTCGGAGGCGGGTGCCGCATTGGCGGGTGGTGAAGGTGGCG
>CAZKMS010000084.1:0-17877 GCA_964553805.1 uncultured Verrucomicrobiaceae bacterium | reverse complement strand
GGGGGGGGGGGGGGGGGGGGGGGGGGCAGAATCGGGCGTTCGGTGAGAACGGTGGCAAGTTGATGGGGAGATGCGGTTTCCGCCAGCACCAGGGTGGATGTGCTGTAAGAAGTCAGGGACGCGCCAGTTTCGGTGCTGGACGTCGTGGTGAGGTTGGAAAGCGGATTGACAGCCATGGCTGCGGGGAAGGTTTTGAATTCAGGCGGTTGTCGCGTGTGAGAGGCGGGCCAGGGCAGAGGCGCCACGGGCATGAGCAGTCAAATTCATGGCCCGCAAGATGGTGTCGTTGACGAGGCGGACATCGAAGACTTGCTCGGCCAGGGCGCGGCTGGCGCAGCCCATCGCCGCGAGGGAATCACGATCCGCCAGGCAGTTGCGCATGGCTTGCTCGACTGCGGCAACGTCGCGCGGGCGCACCAGCCAGCCGTTTTTCCCCTCCATCACGGGCTTGCAGGCAGCGCGCTGCCCGAGGCCTTTGGCCGTCAACTGAACGCATTCGCGCGCGCCAACCGAATCCGTGGTGATGATCGGCCGGCCGACCGCCAGGGCTTCCAAAGACGCATGCGGCACGCCCTCGCGGTACCAGGTGGGCAGCACAAACACGTGCATCGTTTTGAGCAGCGCGGCGACATCCCTCACCATGCCGTGATGGGTGATCAAGCCTTCGCGCACCCAGTCCCGGACTTCCGATTCAGACACGCGATTTGGATTGGGATCGAAGGGGCCGACGAGGTGAAACTCTGCTTCGGGGTGGTCCTGTTTGATCCGGCGGGCGGCCTCGGCGAAAACAGCGACGCCTTTGCTGCGCAGCAAGCGGCTGACGAGCACGAAACGCAGCGGCCTGCCGGAGGAGGAGAAGGAGGCCTCCTGCTCTAGCGGCGCGTGCGCAAACTCCTCAATGTTCACTCCCGAGCCGGCGGTGACGTGCACGGGCACAGCGGGAGGCAGCATTTTCAACTCTTCGAACAACCGGCGGTCGTCCTCGTTTTGCATGAAGATCACATTCGCGCGCTTCAGGGCAAAGCGATGCAGCAGCCTCGAAACCTTCTGCAGAAGCCGGCCTTTGAGGGTGTCTTGACGGACGAAAGTGAATCCCAATCCGGGCAGCAAGGCGTACACTTTGCGCACGCCGGCCAAACGAGCGAGTGGGCAGCCATACAGCACCGACTTGATGGTGTAGGCAAAGAGGGCGTCCGGGCGTTCTTTGCGAAACAAACGAAACATGTCCCAGCCAGTGACGAGATCGCTGAAAGGATTCACCCGCGAGCGGATCATGCGAATGGCTTGATGGCGTCCGCCTAGGCAGCCCAAGAATTCGTGGACATGCGGATAGTCCTCGGCGGCTGCAGTGACCACTTCGCACCCGCGCGCGGCAAGATCACGGATGAGGTCGCCACGATGATAGACCAGGGTGTTGGCGTCGGCGGTGAGGACGAGAACTTTCATGATTTGCCGGGGAGCAATTGGCTGAGGGTTCGTTTGACGGCGCGAACGGAGTGGAAGATGCGGGCGCGCAGGCTGGCGGGGTTGACCGCCTCCAAGTCCGCCACCAGGCGGTGCTCCTTGGTCCATTTTTTCTTGTACTCGACGTCGCCGGGAAGCAGGTCGTACTCGCGCAGGCCCTGGCGCATGGCCCAGCGGATGTTCTCCGCGAGGATGAGCTTGCTGGGGGAGTGGGCGATGTCCGCCAGGCTCCAGCCGCCCTGGTAGTCCCAGAGCCTGCCGTTTTCGACGAAGGCGTAGTTGGCGGCGACAGGACGGCCGTCAAACTCGATGACCAGCAGGACGGCCTTTTGGTGCGGGCACCAGCGCGCGACGAGGTCCTCATGGAAAGTGCGGGTGCGCGGTTGCAGGAAAAGGCTTTGCCCGACGGTCCAGCGCTCGGCGTGCAGGTTCATCAGGATTTCCAGCAGCCCGGCGGCTTCCTGCGGCTGGCGGGCTTCCCGCACGGTGAGGCGGTGCGCTTTTTCCGATTCGGCCACCAGCCTGCGGTATTTTTTGCGGAAGCTGGAGCTGCGCTGGCTGAGGTAGGCATCCCAGCCGCCGTCATTGAAGCGGATGAGCGGGCTTTGCTGCTGGTTGACCAGGCGCACTTCGCTGGCATGGCGCTCCAGCGCGTTGCGCAGGCGGGCAAAGTGGTGCGAAGCGAGATCGAGAAAGCCGAAATGAGCTGTGTCCCAGTCGCCGCAAGCCGCGGCGAGGGTTTTGTCCAGTAAAGTGGAAAGCGAGGCTTCGTGGCTGGGCAAACAGAGCAGGTCGAGTCCCTCAGCCACCACCTCACCCAAGCCGCCCAGGAACGCCAAATGGCGCAGGTGACGGCGCGCGGGCGCGGCTCCGGGACCGATGACAAAGGGGACGACTGCAACCAGGCTGCCTTCCTGCGTCCAGGCCGCGCCGATCAGCGGCTGGTGATCAGCGGCACAGTGCCGCCACCAGAGCTCGATCCAATCGCGGCGCATGAAAGGAGTGCGTGTGGCGTTGCCTTCGAGCAGCGCGTCCCAGTGCGGCAGCAAACGCTGCAGGCCCTCGCCATCGCGGATGATTTCCATGCTCAGGCTGACTGACGCCGGACGGCGCGCGCTCATGGCGGGTGCCAACTGGCCAGGCGTTGCCTGCCCCGGTTCCAGCCGCAGCCCATCGCCAAGATTGAGTGCTGAGACGGGATTCATTGGTTGGGGCGGGCGGGGGTCGAGGCGGTGGCCAAACGATCAGCCAGCAGGCGGGCCAGTTTTTTGCGGGCGTTCAACAACGCCGGCACGTCGTCTTTCCAGGCCCCGAAGCCGCTGGCAAAAGCGTGGGTGAATTGCAGCGCTTGCCGGCGCAGCCCATGTGCGGAAGCCAAGGTCAGATAGTCAAAATCCTCCGCCGCCTCGCGCAGCCATTTCAAACGCATGGAAGCCACCGGCATGTCGCGGCCATGGCGTGCCTGCGTCGCTGGGTAGATGTAAAAGCCGTCGCCATTGTAGGTGTTTCCGCTGCCGCGGAAGGTGCCTGCATTGGCCCACGGATCGACATCCGGCGGGTAATACAGCATGTCCCAATAGGCCAGTCCGGTGATGCCATGAAACTGCATCAGCCAGGGCAGGATGCGGTGATTGATGGGCGGATAGTCGGTCATCCAAACGGGCGGATGGCCTTCTTTGACGACTTCCGGAAAACCATGCCGCTCCTTCCACTGTTCGCTCAATTGCACGAGCGCGGCGTAGGTCCACACCGCCTCGCCCGCGGCGAGGCGCTTGGCGATTTCGCGTTTTCCCTGCGGGTGCTCCATGTCTTCATAGACTGCGCTGAAATGCGGCACCCAAATGTCCGCCGCGCCGATCAGCGAACCCCATTTGGGATTGTCCGGAGTTGGCTGCTCGGTGAGCATCAAGGGCAATCGTACTTGATGCGCTTTCTCCGCCTCATTGAAGAAGGCGCCCCAACGGCGCACGAGTCCGTAAGCGGCGGCGTCATTGGGCTCGTCGAGATCACCGAGCGCGATGTAGCCACGATCTCCACAGCGAAAGCGGTGCAGAATTTTCATCCAGTCAGCAACGTAACGCTGGGCGGCGCGGCGGTCCCGGCCAAGAGGATCCGGAAACGGCCACGTGGGAAAGATGGGCAGTCCGATGCTGGCGGCGTGGCGATGCAGGAGGTGCTGCCGGAGCGCGCGCTCGATGCTGGTGGCGTCGATCTTGCCAGTGGTGGCGTTGGGATAACTCGATCGCACTTGGTCGATGCTGAGACGATGCCCGGCGAGCATGCTTTCATACGCGTTGAGCAGGCCCGCGAGCTTGGGTTCTGGAACTCCGGCATCACGGTCAAAACCATGCACCTCGGCGACACGGCGCCAGCCCAGCCAAAAGGAAGATCGCAGGGAGGGAGTGACCGGCAGATCGAATGGGAGGACTTCGACCTCAAAGGCGACGGAGCGCCGGCTGCCACCGCGCAAGGTCACGCGAACGCTTCCTTGATAAAGGCCGGGCGGAGTTGCATGCGGGACCTCCACGTCCACCCAAAACGGCTGGTTCAATTGAGGCAGGGCAGGCAGGGGAGTTTCCTTGAAATCTTGCGGCACCAGGGCGTCTGGATAATCCCCCGCAGGCAGCGAAGTTTGTGGTGATGAAATGCTGACCCGCACGTATTGCTCGCGATAAATTTTGGGGGGCGGAAGGCGGTGGCCGCTTGGTCCAGCCAGGGCTGGGGCGCTCAGCCGCGCGCCAGCCAGTTCCGCCGGTGTGCCGGTCAGCACGATTTGAAAAGCCTCCCACTCGCCGCTTGCGGCCAGGAGCTGCGGTTTGACGCTGGGTCGTGCCGGTTGTTCGCGAAACACCCGCGTCATCGCATCGACAGTCCAGATGCCAACAGCGGACACCGGCACGGCGGCCGCAAGCCAGAGCATGAGCAGCAGGAAATGGAGCAGCCCGCTTTTCATGCGGTGGCCGGGGTCATGGTTTCATAAAGGTGCTGATAGGCTGCTGCCGCCTGTTCGAGTGAGAAGCGCTCCTTCACCCGCAGTCGTGCCGCCGCTCCAATCGCGGCGCGTCTTTCGCCTGGAAGAGCCAGCCAGCGCGCCCAGGTCTCGGCCAGTTCACTGGCGCTGTCAGGAGCTGTTGTCGCTCCGGTGTCGCCGATCAGAAGCGCGCAGTCGCCCACATGGGTCGTGACGCAAGGCACGCCGCAGGCCATGGCCTCCAGGATGGTCATTGGGCAGGCCTCGGTGCGCGACGAGAGCGTGAACAGATCCAAGGCCGGGTAGAAGCGCTCGGGATCGTCTTGGAAGGGCAGCCAGACCACGCGCCCGGAGCCAGGCATTGCGTTGACGAGGCTCAAGCATTCCGCATCGAGATCTTCCCGCCGCACGCCGCACATCAGCAAGCAGGCCTGCGGCGCTCGCATCATCAGCAATTGGAACGCCCGCAGCAGCAGCGGCAGGTTTTTCATCTCGTGAAAGCGGCCGACGAAGCCGAGGGCGGGATCGTTGTCAGCCAGTCCCAAGCGTTGTCGTGTTTGTTGCCGTGCCTGCGTTGAAATGATAAAGCGCTCCGTATCCACGCCGTTTGGGATCCACTGCATTTTGTCCGGCGGGTAACCCATGCGCGCATGGTCCTCCAAGGCGGCTTGCGAGCAGGAGATGATGCGGCTCGGAACCAGGCGCGACGCCAGGGGGAGCAGGTTTCGCAGCAGCCAGGTTTTCCAGGCGGACTCGCCAGGCGCGCGGGTGATTTCACGGCAGTGAATGCTCCAGACGACCCGCTGCGCACCAGCCAGACGCGCCACCACACCGCCAACGAGATCCGCATGATGCATCCACGTCTGCACCACGGCCGGCTGCTCGCGGCGCAGCACCGCGCTGAGTTTGGTCAAGGCCGCGCGTGAAACGAAAGCATCTTCTTCGAGCGCATAAAAAGCATCGCAGGACTGGCGCAGTTCATTCGCTTCGTTGGGCCGGTTTGCCGCGCGCATGGCCACCACCACCACCCGCCAGCGGCGCCGGTCGAGGCGGCTCACCAGGGAGCGCAGCATGGACTCTGCGCCGCCACCGCCGATGCCGTGGATGAAGTGCAGAAGCACGGGGCGCTCTCCCGCTGCCGCCGCCTGCAGGCGGCATGAAGGCCGGTGATGATCAGCTAGCGCGGTCATGATGGTGAATCGTCAGAGAGCGGCACGCCGGCTGAGATGCTGGCGCCATTGTTTGACAGTGGCAAAGGCGCCAGATGCCGTTGCCTCCGCTTCACGAACAGAGCTTGGCGCGCCGTAGCGCTGCAAAGACCAGCGATCGCAACCCAAACGCAGCGGGCCGTTGATCATGCTGAAAGCCGCTTCAAAACCGGACTGGTTCAGCCAAGGGGCGCACTTGGCCGCGTTGAAGTCGTTCGAGCCACCGTTGGGATAGGCAAACCAGCGGGCAGGCTGACCCAGTTCTTCGCGCAGCCGCTCCGCGCCCTGGGCGATTTCCCGCTGGGCCTCCTCGTCCGTGCAGCGTGCCAGCACCGGATGACGATGGGTGTGGCCGCCTACTTGAATCCGCCCGTCCTGGCTCAAGAGCCGCAGATCATCCCAGGTCAGGGCTCGCAAAACCTCGGGACGTGCATGCTGGATGTCTGCTCCGAGCAGTTCGACGATCTTGGCTGTCTTGGCTTGCAGTTCGGTCCAGCTCAGCGACTTCAATGCCGTCAGCAACCCCGTCAGCGTTGCCCGTTTTGCCGGCAGTGAGTCGAGCGGCCATTCGCGGATCTGGCCGTTGATTCTCAGCGTCAAGCGCTCGCCGCGCGACCGCGCCAAGGCGAGGTCGAGTTTTTGGAACCAGAGGAGATCGCCATCGATGAACGCGGTGCTCACGAATACCGTGGCCGTCAGGCCAAATTCGCGCAGGATGGGCAGTGCCAGCCGAAAATTGGAGGCGTAACCGTCGTCAAAAGTCAGCAGCACGCGCGGCCTGGAGTTTGGAGGCATCCGAGACGAAGAGGCCACCGCGACGGCCTCTTCCGTGGTGACCACCCGATAGTGCGCCGCCAAATGCGCGCAGATGGAGCGAAACGTGGTGATGGGTTCGTGCAGACTCGAGTCGAGAAGACCGGAGTCGCCGGGATCGCGCAGACCGTGGAAGGTCAGGACCGCGACGTCAGTGCCGGCCCGGCATCGGCTCCAGCGGGTGAAGCCGGAACCGACGAGGGCCGTGGCAGCGAGTTGCTGACGACTCAAAGCAAAATGCATTGCGGGAAAATACTTTAATTGCCACAAATATAAGGATAAAGAAGCCCTCGGCAATCTATAAAGTATGAAATTTATAAAAAAGTTAATTTTTCAGTAATTTTGGCAACAGCGTAGTTCAAACCTCGCGACCGTTTGATTGAGGGCGGCCCCGTTTCCTGAGCGATTTGTTTTGCCGCGCGACTACCAGTCCGGGGGCTGGGAGACGCTCGTAAACTTTCGCTTGCCAAAATAAGGGCTTGTGGTTACTTCGCGGCCCCAAAACCAAACTTGATAAGAACCACAACCCACAGCGACACCAAGGCGGTGATCACAAATCCATGAGCGAAGTCCAAGCACCCTCCCTGAGCACGTTTCAACTCCACGAAAAAGACACCGGCAGCGCCGATGTCCAAGTCGCGTTGCTGACGGAGCGCATCAACCACCTGACCGCGCATCTGTCCGGTCATAGCAAAGACCACTCCACCCGCCGCGGCTTGCTGAAGCTGGTGGCGCGCCGCCGCAAATTGCTCGACTACCTCAAGCTGACTGCCGAGGATCGCTATCAGAAGGCGATCAAGACGCTCGGTCTGCGGCGCTAACCAACCGGCCTGGAAAGGGGTGTCTCCACGATGAGCCACCCCTTTTTTTAATAGGCTTCCGCCGGGCCTTTTATGACCCATGCGCGCCCACCGGATTTCCGTGGCGCGCCAATCACGGAACTGTGCGCGGCGGCGGCAGTTCCAAACGAGGCCAGGCAGCCTCACGTTCCAACCGAACCCACCAACCATCCCCATCCATGAACATTCACAACATTTCCTGCACCCTCGGCGGCGGCACACTCACCTTTGAAACCGGCAAGCTGGCCAAACTGGCCGACGGCGCTGTCACCGTCCGCCTCGGCGACACCATGGTCATCGTTACCGCCGTGTCCGCCACCAAGATCAAGGAGGGCCTCGATTTCTTCCCGCTCTCCGTCGAATACAAGGAAAAAGCCTCGGCGGCTGGCCGCTTCCCCGGCGGTTACTTCAAGCGTGAAGGCCGCCCCACGGAAAAGGAAATCCTTACCTGCCGCATGACCGACCGTCCGCTGCGTCCGCTTTTTCCGAAAGGTTACTTCTACGAGACCCAGATCGTCGCCCTGCTGCTCAGCGCGGACGGGGACAACGATCCGGACATCCTCGCCATGAACGGCGCCTCCGCCGCCCTTTGCGTCTCTGACATCCCTTTCGCCGGCCCCATTGGCGCGGTGCGTGTCGGCCGCATCGGCGGCGAGTTTGTGGTGAACCCCACCCACAGCCAGCGCGATGAAAGCGATCTCGACCTCGTTTACGTCGGCAACAAAACCGATGTCATCATGATCGAGGGCGCCGCCACCGAGCTTCCCGAAGAGGAATTCAAAAAGGCGCTGCGTTTCGCCCAGGAGCAGGTCCAGTTGCTCGTGCGCGCCCAGGAGGAGCTGGCTGCGAAAGCCGGCAAAGCCAAGCGCGAAGCTCCGCTCATGATCGCCCGCGAAGACCTTCTTGAGGTTGCTTACCAAGTCGCCGGCGACCGCATCGAAAGCGCTCTGTACCGTCCCAGCAAAATCGAGCGCTCCAAGGCCGTTGGCGCTTTGCGTGATGAGGTTGAGGCCAAGATCAAGGAAGTCAACCCTGACGTCACCGCCTTTGAGATCAGTCAGGCGTTCGACTACCTGCAAAAGAAAGCCTTTCGTGTCAGCATCCTCGACAAGCAGTCGCGCTGTGACGGCCGCAACGTCGATCAAATCCGCCAGCTCACCGGCGAGGTCGGCCTCATCCCGCGCGTGCACGGTTCCGCGCTGTTCTCCCGCGGGGAAACCCAGGCCGTGGCCCTCGCCACCCTGGCCCCCGCCGATGAGGCTCAGGAAATGGACACCTACGCCGGCGGCCCCGGCTCCAAGCGCTTCATCCTGCATTACAACTTCCCGCCCTTCTCCGTGGGCGAGTGCGGCCGCTTCGGCGGGCAGAACCGCCGCGAGATCGGCCACGGCGCGCTGGCTGAGCGTTCCATCGCTCCGGTCATTCCGCCGCAGGACACCTTCCCCTACGCCATCCGCATCAGTTCGGAGGTCATGGAGTCCAACGGCTCCACTTCCATGGCCACCGTCTGCTCGGGTTCGATGGCCTTGCTTGACGCCGGCGTGCCGCTGGTGCGCCCGGTGGGCGGCATCTCCGTCGGCCTCGTCACTGAATACGAAGGCGACCAGATGAAGCGCTACCTGACCATGCTCGACATCCTCGGCAGCGAGGATCACTTCGGCGACATGGACTTCAAGCTCTGCGGCACTGAGGTGGGTGTCACCGGCTTCCAGCTTGACCTCAAACTGCCGGGCATTCCGCTTTCGATCTTGGAAGAGGCGGTGGACAAGGCCAAGACCGGCCGCAGCGAGGTGCTGGGCGTCATGAACGCCGCCATCAACGAACCGAAAGCGCTCAGCCCCTACGCGCCGCGCATTGAGATCGTCAAAATCAACCCCGACAAAATCGGCGAACTCATCGGCCCCGGCGGCAAGAACATCAAAGGCATCCAGGCCGAGTCCGGCGCGGAAATCTCCATCGAAGACGACGGCACCGTATACATCTACGCGCACCGCAAGGAAAGCATGGAGCGCGCGGTCGAAATGGTCACCGGCATTTCCGCTGAAGTCGAAATTGGCAAAATCTACACCGGCAAAGTCGTCAGCACGACCAACTTCGGCGCCTTCATGCGCGTGGTGGGCAGCAAGGACGGCCTCATTCACATCTCCGAACTGGCCGACTTCCGTGTCAAAGCGGTCGAGGATGTGGTCAAGATGGGCGACGTCGTCACTGCCAAGTGCATCGGCATCGATGACAAAGGCCGCGTGAAAATGAGCCGCAAGGCCGCGATGAAGGAAATGGATCAACAAGTTGCCGTTGAAGCCGCTGAGCCGGTGGCGGCGGAGTAATCATCCGCATTTAGACACTTCGATTCGATTTGCAGCGGCGGTCATTTGACCGCCGCTGTTGTTTCTTGACGAGGCATTGGAGCAAGGAGTCCAGCCGGGCTGCGTTAGTCCATGCAGTGAGTTCAAGAATCCACTGGCAGACATTCACGGCGCTGATTCTCCTGGCAGTGCCGGCGGACGGGCAGATCAGTACTGGCACGGAGCATTTTGAGCCGGAGCGTGGTCTGCTTTTCAGTCAGGGCGGCCGCGTTTTGGAAGGGGCCAGCCTGGAGGGAGCCGGCTCGTTGCAGGATTTCAGTTTGGCGGTCGCGTTGGAGGAGGCGCCGCGCTTAACCGGGGACGAAACGCTGCTTGCTGCCTGGCCGCAGCAACCGCCTCACGCAGCGTGGCTGGGAGTGCATGCGGATCGCACCGTGGCGTTCAAGCTGCAAGTGGGTGAGACAGTGCACCAGCTCGTCTCGCCTCCGTTGGATCGCGAATTGTCGGATGGCCCGTTCAACGTGGTGGTCAGTGTGCGGCGTGATCCTCGGCAGGCGCTGGCTGGGTTGCACGTCAATGGCGTGGAGCAGGTTTCCAAAGCGATCCCTCCCGGCAAAGTGATGTTCGATCCGACGGCGCTGGTGCGGCACGAGCAGGCAAGAATCGATCTCTATGAGCGAGCCTTGCAGCGCTGGGAGATTTTGGATTGGGGTTGGCTCGCGGATGGCAACCGGGCAGGGGCGCAGACGTCCGCACGGCTTGCCGTTTTGGGCGGCAGTGACGCCGTGGCTCTGATGGAATCGGGCTGGTTTGAAGCGGGCCACCTGGCGGCGATGGACGGCGAAACGACGATCGAGTTCGAGCAGGTGCGCTCACTGGCTTGGGAAAGTGACAGCGTTTTTCAGCGTGATCGCCCGGTGAATTTCGGTGATCTGCGTCAGCAACTGGTTCGGACTCAAAGTCGTTCAGTGCTGTTGTTTTTTGGGAGGTCGGAATGCCTGGAGCGTGGTCGCGAAGGACTAGCCGCCTTTCATGCGGCGTTGACGGAGTTGGTGAAGGAATGCCAGTCGTTCGACCAAGTGGTGTGGCTTGCCGGCCTTGTGCCGTTTGAAGCGAAAGCGGCTCCGCTGCCCGATTTGTCTGTGCGCAATGACACGCTGCGCATGTACGATCAGGCGGTTTGTGAGGTGGCCGTGGTTTGTGGAGCGAGGTTCCTCGATGTGCAGTCGGTCTGGCCTGATGCGGCGAGCGGCTACACCACCGACGGTTTCAACTTGAGCGATCAAGGCACGCGGCTTTTGGGCGGTTTGCTCGTGCGCTTGATGCACGGCCGGGAGGGCAGCGGGGAGCAGATGAAGAAATTGCTGCCGTTGGTGGTGCAAAAGAACCGGTTGTGGGAACGCTATTGGCGGCCGTCCAACTGGGCCTTTCTACATGGCGATCGCACCGCGCAGCCGAGCAGCCGGCATCACGAGAACCCTCACTGGCGCTGGTTTCCCGGGGAGACGGAAATGTATTTGAAACGGATTGAAGAGAAAGAGGTGGAACTGGCCAGGATGACCGCCCGAAACATCAAGAAACTGCCATGAGATTCGCAAGACATGGTTTGGTGGTCGCTGGTCTGGCATTTGCGGCTGAGGCGCTGCCCGCGCAACAAACTGAGAAAAAAGGCATTTCGGTGGCGGAGCCGCCGGCGGATCATTCCTGGCAGGCGGAACTGGCCTCGTTTCAAGTGCTGGAGGGGTTCACGGTCAACTTGTTCGCTGATGAAATCGACGGAGTGGCCAATCCCATCGCCATTCGCTGGGACGAAAAAGGCCGTTTGTGGTGCCTGCAGACGACCTCGTATCCGCAGGCCGGTCCTGGTCAGGAACCGGATGACAAAATCATCATCCTTGAGGACAGCGATGGTGACGGGCGGGCGGACAAACGCACCATCTTCGCGTCAGGGTTGGAGCAGCCGATGGGATTGGAACTGGCGCCGCGCCCGGCGGCGATTGCGCAAAAGCAGGGGCATTGTGTTTATGTGGGCGAGGGCTCCAAACTCTGGTTGTTCACGGACACGGATGGCGATGATGTGGCGGACATACGGGAGGTGGTGTTCAGCGGTTTTGGCACCGGTGACACGCACCAAAACCTGAACAGTTTCATTTGGGCTCCGGACGGTTCGCTGATCATGCATCAGGGCCTGCATGCCTATTCGAAGGTGACGACTCCGTGGGGAACCAGGACGCTCTACGGCGCCGGGTTCTGGCGCTTCTGGCCGCGCAGCCGCCGCCTGGAGCCTTATCCCACCGGCATGCCATTGAATGCGTGGGGCACGGTGTTCGATCGCTGGGGGCAGCCCTACATGATCGCGGGCGCGGCCGGCATGTTTTGGGCGCGACCGCTGGAAGTCAGCACGGCTGAAACCAATGTCACCACGTCTGACACCGCACCAAAGCGCGACACGCGCACGCATGGCATTCCGCACTTCCTGCTCAGCCGCCAGCAACTGCCTTATAGCGGGCAGATCATCAAGACCAGCGGCCTGCGCAAGTTTTGCGGCATCGACATTCCCGGCAACAGCCACTGGCCTGAGGCGATGCAGGGCGAACTCGTCGCCGGCGGTTTTTTCGAGAACGCGGTCTATCGCCACAAGCTGGTGCCGGATGAGGAATTTCCGAGCGGCAAAAAAGCCGTCGAGCAGACGCCGCTGATCACCAGCAGCAACGTCGCTTTCCGCCCCGTGGACGTGCGCTTTGGTCCCGACGGCGCGCTTTACATCGCGGACTGGTACAATCCGATCATCGGGCATTACCAGGCGAGCTTCCGGCATCCGCATCGCGACAAGGAGCATGGGCGGATATGGCGGGTGACACGGCAGGGAGTGTCGGTGCAGAATTCTGTCGCCAAGTTTCAAGCGCTGTCGAAGGACGAACACGACCGGCCAAAGCAACTGGCCTTGCTGGCCTGGGGCGAGGATCGCTGGAGCGCTTATCAAGCGCGGAGATTGCTCGCGGAGTTGTCGGGAGAGAAAGCGCTGATTGCAACAGGCTGGCAGTTGGGCACCCTTGATTTTGAGGAGATTCCGGTTCGTGACGATTCAACGGAAGAAATCAAGGCGCTCGCCAAGAACGCAAACGAAAGTAAAGCACGTTTTGAGGTGGAAGAATATTTGAAGATCTTACAAGCCGCCGAGACCTTTGAGCGTCCCGAGTTCGCAGTGGTGGAGAAAGTCTTGCAGTCTTCCATCCCCGAACAGCGCGCCTACGCCGTGCATGCGCTTGGCAACTGGGCGCATCGTTTGTCTGCGGATGAAGTGCTTGAGTCATTGAAAAAACCCGTGTCCGACGAGTCGCCACTGGTGCGCCTGGAGGTGGCGGTGGCGGCGGCAAAGGTACGGGATGCGCGCGCGATTCGGGTGGCGCTGAGTGTGCTCGACCATCCGGTGGATTCGTTCATCGAGCGCACGCTCTGGCTGGCCTGCCATGCCACAGCGCGGGATTGGAAGCAGGATGTGCCTGGCTTGCTGGAAACCCTGTCAGCCAGACAGATCGCCTTTCTGCTGGAAAAAGAAGGCAGTGCGGAATTGCTCGAAGGAGCGCGTGTGATGCTTGGTAGCGACAGCAGCGACGGGTCTCTGAAGCGTTCGATCCGCCTCGCCCTGGCGCGGCGCGGCGAGACAAAGGATTGGCTGCAAGCCCTGCAGGCTGCGAAGGCTGATGCGGAGCTGCTCAGCGAACTCAGTCAAATTGCGGTTGAGCGTGGCGGCACGGCGCCGGAGGGCATCGGGCCGCTGGTGGGATCGCTGCTCAACCGGGAGCAAACGCGGAACGCTGCTTTGCGGATGGCGGGAGCCTGGCGTTTGAAGGGATTGAGCGCGCGCGTGTCGGCGCTCGTGCGCGAGGGGAATCCGGAGAGCGCTTCGCGCGAGGCGGCGTTGTGGGCGCTTGGGCGCCTGGGTGGCGAGATGACTTTGTTTGAAACGGTGCTCAAAAACCCTCGCGAGGCTTTTCCTGCGAAACTCGCCGCGTTGGAAGTGCTGGCGGAGAACGCGCCGGAAGCCGCTGGTGCTGGCGTGGCGGCGATGCTGCCGGCCATCACGGAATTTGAGCCAATGAAGCAGTGCCTGGCGCCGCTGCTGTCGCGCGCGCCCGCGATGGCGGCATTGACGTCGGCACTGAAAAGCAGTCCGTGTACTGCGGATACCGCGAAGCTGGTGTTGAGGGTTTTGACTTCCACCGGCCAAAACGCGCCGGAGCTGTCAGCGCTGCTGTATGAGGTTCTCGGCGCTGAAGGCGGCGTGCCGGCTTACGATCCGCAGTGGGTGGCGGACTTGGCCGCGGAGGTGCGGAATGCCGGTGATGCGGAGCGGGGCAGGGCGGTGTTCCAACTGCCCGTCATCAGTTGCGCCGCCTGCCACCAAATCGGTGGATCAGGCGGCATCATCGGACCGGAGCTCGATGCGGTGGGGCGCGGCGTGCCGGTGGAATTGCTCATTGAAGCCGTGGTGTGGCCGAATCGCCAGATCAAGGAGGGTTATGTGGCGACGACGATCAGCCTGAAGGATGGCAGGACGTTGCAGGGTTACAAGATCACCGAATCCGCCGCTGAGGTGCAACTGAAGGACATGCTCAGCGGGCAAGTCCACCGTCTCAATGCGGCGCAGATCCTATCGAGTCTTGAGGCGGGCTCGCTGATGCCGGAGGGGCTTGCGATGGCGATGACACGTGCCGAACTGCGTGATCTCGTGGCGTATTTGGCGGTGCTGGGTCGTTGAGCGAGTTCAACGCGGCACGCGCAGCTTCTGCCCGGGGCGGATCAAATCCGACTTCAATCCGTTGGCCGATTTGATTTTGGCGACGCTGGATTTGTAGCGAAGCGCCAGACCGTAGAGGGTGTCGCCGGATTTGACGGTGTGGTAAGCGCTCGAAGAAGAGCTGCTGCTGGTTTTGGTGGTGGTTGTTTTCTTGGGTGCTGAAGTGGAGGAAGGTGCTGAACTGGAGGAAGAGGGACGCGAACTTGTCGTGGTGGGGCGGCTGGAACTGGACTGGTTGGAGCGGGTGCTTGCCGATACGCTCGCAGTCGGGCGGGAGGGTGACGAGGTGGAGGAGGAGGAAAGCACCATCGTCGGCGCGCTGGTGCGGGTTGAAGGCGAGGATGAGGCCACAACCGGAGCGGTGGTGCGACTATCGTGGCTGTCGCTCCACGAGTCGTAGTCGGCTGCGCTGCTGGCGCCCCCGCGCGGGCCTTCGGCGGCCCAGGAGGTCACGTAATTGCCGCGCGAGTCAAACGGGTATTCACCGCGGGACATGCGATGCGGCGGCGAGGACTCGGAACTGCTGACATTGATCTTGGGCAGGTTTTTCGGCAGCGTCGTTTTTTTGTCAGAGGACTTGCACGAAGCCAACAAAAGAGCGGCCGGCAAAGCGGCGAGGATCAAAGAGCGGGGCGAAACCATGGGCGAATTGGTCTTCATCTGCGCAAACAAAACAAAGAAGAATCGAATCGTGAACCTTGATGGCGGAGCCGTCCGAAGGCAACCGGAAATGAGATCATGAATAGCGGCGGCGCGATCGCACTCAGGAAGGCAGACGATGAGCGGAGCGGCATGGTGCGGGTCGTGGTTGCAAACGGCGGGTAACGCTTTTATAACGGCTCATGGCAAAGAATTGGATCAAAATCGAAACCGTGACCGCGGGCAAACCCGAGGTGTGTGTGATGGCCACGCAATTGCGCATCGACCCGGACATGGTGATGGGCAAGCTGGTGCGATTGTGGTCCTGGGCGGAGGTGAATCGCATCAACGGCAACGACCTGGGAGTGACGCATGAGTTTCTGGACAAGGTGGCCGGGAAAAAGGGGTTTGCCGCGGCTCTGGAGCGTTGCGGATGGTTGCGCGAGGAAAATGGCAAACTGGCATTTGCCAATTTTCAACGTCATAACGGACCCAGTGGCAAAGGCCGGGCCCTTACGGCGATGCGCGTGGCTAAACACCGTGCGAAGAAACGAAATGATGACGAAATGGAGCCGTCCCAAGATGGTCGAATGAGTAACCAGTTCGTTACAAACGAGAGTGACTGGGAGATCGAAGAAGAAACGGAGGTGACGCCGACACCAGAGTCTTCAGTGCCTGAGGTTTCGCAGGAGGTGCAAGAGGAAGAAGTCATCGACCGACCCGCCGCTGAAACGGAATTGCAGGCTTCCGCAGTCGATGAGACGGAGGAGGGCGGGGCAGCCGGTTCCGAGGACGACAGTCCCAAGAAAAAGCGCGGCAAAGCGGCGGGCGGCGCGGCGCGCAAGGTGCCGGTGGCTGAGCCACCCGATCAACCGTTGCTGTTTGGTCTTTGATCTCAGTTTTTGGGTTCATCCGGGACGTTGGCGCGGAGCGGTGCGGGAACGCGCGCCGGAGAGCGCGCCTACAGCCCAGCGCTCAGCCGCCCTGTTTGCTGCGCTCCATCCTTCGATCTGAGAACAGAACTAGCGGTTCATTCCAGAAAGGATGAGGGGTGGTTAAGACTGCTTAACAAACTGCCCGGCTCGGGGTATTGGTGGGGATGGCAAAAAAATACCGTATTTATCTGAGCGGGGAGGAACGCGAAGAGCTGAAGCAACTGGTCAAGTCAGGCAAGACCGCAGCCAGCAAGCGGCAAGCGGGCCCAGATCCTGCTGTGTGCCGATGAGAACCACGAGCAGGGCGGGATGAAGGATACGGACATTGCGCGAGCGGTGGGAGTGTCGGTGCCGACGGTGGAGCGCACCGGTTGCGCGCTGGCCGAGCACGGGATGGAGGTGGCGGTGCAGGGCTGGCCGGCGCACCGCAGGGAGCCGCGCGGGAAGCTCGACGGCTGGGCCGAGGCTCACCTGGTGGCGGCCTCCTGCTCGCCGCCACCCGCGAGCCGGTCGCGACCAGTCCCGGGCAGCCGGGGCGGATCGACTACGAGTATGCGAGGCACGGGATGTGCAGCGCCTTCATGGTTTACAGCCCGCTGGAGCACTGGCGCGGCGTGAGGGTGAGCGCACCGCGCAGGACTGGGCGCACACCATCAAGTGGTTGTGCGACGAAGTCCATCCGCAGGCCGAACGCATGGTGCTGGTGCAGGACAACCTCAACACCCACACCCCCGCCTCCCTTTATGAATCTTTCGAGCCGCACGAAGCCCTGCGGCTCAAAGAGCGCATCGAATGGCATCACACGCCCAAGCATGGGAGCTGGCTGAACATGGCTGAGATTGAGATCGGCGTGGCCCAGCGCCAGTGCTTGGACCGGCGCATGGCCACCCGGGAGGAAGTCGAGCGGGAACTGAGCGCTTGGGCCGCCCAACGCAACTCCCGGCACTACGGCACGGACTGGCGCTTCACCACCGCCGACGCCCGCATCAAACTCAAGCGCCTCTACCACTCAGCCTTGATGGAATGAACCACTAGCGGAGCAGGAGAAAGCCTTTGGACTGCGCGCAGCCTGCTGCCGCTTTCTCGCCGCCAGCCTTGCTGGCAAGTCCTCTATGTCGCCAGCAATTTCATAGGGCGCTGCGCGTGACGCTTACCATCTGCAAACAACTCGAAGTACCCTTGCCGTGACGAGTCGCACCCCCAAGCTCCGCGCCGCCTCCGCCCGCTTTGAAGTGGGACGCGGCACAGTGCGTCCCTACCAGGGGCGCGGTCACCCACCCTCCGCCAACTCCAGCAGCCGCGTCCGCAGCGCCGTGAACTCAGCCGGCGCCGCGCCGCATCATCCGCCCGCGCCCGGTCCGTATCCGCCGTGCCGTAGGCCAGCACCACCTCGCGCGGACGCTGTTTGCCGGTCAATTCCACCAGCACACCGTCCACCGTGCCCTCCTCATCCAGCTTCGCGATCAACCGCCGCGGGCTGTACCCCATGCCCTCCGCCCCCAGGCTCGACTCCAAATAACTCGCCGTGGACGCCAGCCGGTCGCGCGGCCCGCCCTTGGCCACCTGCTCCAGCACCGCCAGATGCCGCCCCCAAGCCGCCGCCTCCGGCGCCTGCCGCAACGCCGTCGCATACCGCAGGTTGCGATCCTCCGCCCGGTCCTTCTTCCACGACCAGATGCCGAAGGAAGCGATCCCCAGCAGGATCGTGCCCAGCGGAAAAATCACCAAAGCCGCCCGGATAAAGCGGCCCGAACGCGCCGGCGGCACAGTGGGTTCATGGGATGAGACAAGCTCCTGGAATGCCTTTGTCCAGCGTGGCCAATTGCATTGAAAACTCCTTCGCCAGTTCGAGCAAATGTCCGTCAGTGACCTGTCTGGCTCCCAATACGTAGGCTGGCAGC
>CAZKMS010000083.1:0-23846 GCA_964553805.1 uncultured Verrucomicrobiaceae bacterium | reverse complement strand
ACCAGATGAGCAGCGGGATCATCGGATCGTCCTTGTCTTCCTCGCGCTGGAGCAGGGCGGCGGCGAGGGGGTGGCGCTGGTCGTTGGGGAGGCGCTGAAGGGCGGAGGCGAGTTCGCGGCGGACGATGGGGGATTCATCTTGGGAGGCCATTGCCACACGTTTTGGCGCCAAGGGAGGAGCGAAGGAGCGATCTTCGGCATATCTCACTGTCCATGCCCGCAAGCAGTCGTATCCATCGTTCGCTTTCCAGAACCCCAGCGATGGGTAATGGTCACGGTTTTCGTTTTGATAAGCGTTAAAAAGAGAAGTGTGAAGAAACAGCTCTTTGAGTCGCTTATTCTCCGTGATCCCTGTTCCATCGACCAGGATTTTAGGTGTGATGGCGATGATATCATGAGCCACCCGTGAATCCGCAGATGATCTCTCCATCAACACCCGTCGCGCCATCCGTGAGAACCAGTCATTCTCCGTCTGCACGGCGAGCTTCGCCAAGGTTTCATCGCTTTCCTTGGCGAGGTCGAAGGGCGCTGCTGGAGTCAAGCCTTTAGGCGATCCCTGAGGGGTGCTGCGGGAAGAATGATCGGCTAAAGCCTTTACTCCAGCTTGGACACCTACATACGAAATCCGATAAATCCGTCCGTTCGTCTGGTCCCACAGTTCCGGCAGTTTGCGATGGCAGGTGGTTTTGTCCTGCCAGTCGGTGATGTAGAGGCTGCCGTCCGGCCCGACTTTTTGCGTCACGCTCATGAACCAGTGGTCGTTGCTGCGCAGGAAGTCGCTGCCGTGGCGGCCAACGAAGGTGCTGCGCAGCGGGTCGAGGTAATCGGTGACGAGACGGTGGCCGTGCAGGTTGGCGAAGATCATTTTGCCGCGCCACTCCGGCGGGAACTGCGGGCCGTTGTAGATCGCCAAGCCGCAGTGGGCGTGGCCGCCGCCCATCACGTCGGTGCCGGCATTGTTGAGGCCGCCGCCTGCGCGCGCGCCCCAGTGGGCGTTTTCTTTGATGTCGCCGGCGAAGTGAGAGTGGTCGGCGATGGTCTTGATGTCCTCGTAGGTGAACGCGTTGAAATGCTGGCCGGCCTGGCGGTGATAGCGGCCGCCGGGCACGATGTGATAAAGATGCGGGATGACGCAGGCGGTGATGAAAAACTCGCCGTGCTCGTTGTAGTCGAGCCCCCAGGGATTGCTGGTGCCGTGGGCGAAGATTTCGAACTCATGCCGTATGGGATGGTAACGCCAGACGCAGCAATTCAGCGGGGTGCGTTCCGCGTCGGGGGCGCCGGGTTTGCCGACCAGGCTGTGCGTGAAGACGCCCTGCACGCCGTAGAGCCAGCCGTCCGGTCCCCAGATGAAGCTGTTGAGGGTTTCGTGCGTGTCCTGGTAACCCCAGCCGTCGAGCAGGATATGGGCGGCAAAAGACAGACCAGGGGCTTGGGGTGCGGGTTTGCCGCCGAAGATGGGAGATGGGAGATCGGAGATGGGGTCGGGTTGGTCGTCGCGATCCTGGTCCGGGATGAAGAGCAGGTAAGGGGCAGCGCCGACCCAGACGCCGCCGAAGCCAATCTCGAGGCTGCTGGCCAGGTTTAAGCCTTCGCAAAACACCTTGCGTTTGTCGTAGGTGCCGTCGCCGTTGGTGTCCTCGAAGATGAGAATGCGGTCGCGGCCCTCGCCCTCCGGGGCGCGTGTGGGGTAGGTCATGCCCTCCACCACCCAGATGCGCCCGCGCTCGTCGAAGGTCATGGCGATGGGCTGCACGAGGTCCGGCTCGGCGGCGATGAGTTCGGCTTTGAAACCGGCGGGCAGTTGCATGGCGGCCAGTGCCTGCTCCGGTGTGGTGGCTTCCAGGTAGTCCTCCTGCGGTTTCAAACCCTCGCCATAGAATTTCTTCGGCTCATGCAGCGCCGCTACTTCCGCGCTCACTTTTTGCCGTTCTTGGAGTAACACATACACGCCCGCCTTGTTGCCAATGACGATGTCGGGCAGTTTGTCGCCGTTCACGTCGCCCACCTGCACATCGGTGCCGACGCCGCTTTCGGAATCGATCAGGTGCGGCACGAACTCGACGCCGCCTTTGCCGTCGCGCTTGGTCTGAAACCAATAGACGACGCGCGGCCCCTGTTCGTTGGGATCACCCTTGCCGTTGTGCGCCCAGTAGCGCTTGCCGGTGACGAGGTCCATCACGCCGTCGCCGTCGATGTCCGCCAGGTGCATGGCGTGCGGCTGGCTGAAGACGACGCCGTAGTCGTTGTCATAAGGCTGCTCACCGACGAGGAGGCGTTGCTCCCACTGCGCGCCTTTATCACCAGCGCGATTGAAAAACACCGCCACGCCATAACGGTGTGCGGAGAGCGCGGTGGCGATGTCGTTGCGACCGTCGCCATCGAAGTCATAGGCGAACATCTGCGCGCCGCCGTTGATGCCGGTGGCGAAGGTGTGTTGGGAGAAGGGCGGCTGCGCCGCCGGAGATGGCAGATGGGAGGTGGAAGATGGGGTGTTTGGGGCGCTTCCCCTATCTTCGATCTTCGATCTTCCATCTTCGGGCGCCAGCCCTTTTTGATCCCACCAATGCCGCGCCTCCAGCAGATCGGGACGGCCATCGCCATTGACGTCACCGACGCCGAGGCCGTGGGTGAAACGAACGACTTTGAGGTCGGAGGTGACGGGCACAAAGGTCCATTTTTCCGTGGGTTTTTCCCAGTCCGGCGCGAACCAGCCGTAACGCCCGGCGTTACCGCAGACTAGCTCCGGTTTGCCGTCGCCGGTGAGATCGGTGAAGACGGGCGACTCGTTGTCCACCACGTCAGCGACGATGTGCATGGGCCAGCGCCCTTCCGCGTTCGCTCCGGGATTCAGATAAAGCCGCGCTTCCTTGCCGGGAAAACCGACCACCAGGATGTCCAGCCAGCCGTCGCTGTCGAAGTCCTGGGGGTAGCAAAAGAAGTGGTCGGAGTAGCCATTGATGTCGAATGCCTTGGGCTCGTAGTAGGCGTGGCGTTTTTGCCAGTCGGGGCCTTCGTACCAAAACGGGCCGCTGATGATGTCGGTGTGGCCGTCTTGGTTGATATCGCCGAAGTTGGCGCCTTCGGCGTAAAACTGATCGGTGAGTTGGACACGCTTCCAGGTGATCAATTCCTCCGCGAGCAGGGCAGGCGGACAGGCGACAGCAAGAAGACAAAGCAGGCGGGCGGGCGCTTTCATGGCAATTGCCAGAACGCTAGCAGGATCGGGCTTTTGCTGGCAAGTCTGGAGAATGAGCGGCCGCGCCGGCAGGCTGAAAACCTGAAATGAATGCCCGGCGGGGGCGTTGGTCAGGAAGATGCCCCCTTTGATAAGATGCCTGGTTCTGATTTTCCTGCTGGCGCCGCTGGCGCGTGCTGACGGGATCCGCCCGCTGCTGGGAAAATACTGCCTCGACTGCCACAACGCCGAAACCATGAAGGGCGATGTGGACCTGACGCATTTCGGCTCGCCGGAAAAGGTGCTGGAGGATTTCAAACTGTGGCAGACCGTGCTGCAGCAGATCGAGGAGGAGGAGATGCCGCCCAAAAAGCCGCTGCCGTCCACTGCCGAGCGCGCGGAGCTGGCGGGCTGGGCGCGGCATGCGCTGGCTTCCATCGACTGGTCCAAACAGCGCGGTGTCGAGCGCGTCACCCTGCCGCGGCTCAACAAGCAGGAATACAACAACACGGTGCGGGATCTGCTCGGCATCGATTTCCAACCCGGATACCGTCTTCTCGATGATGGTCCTGGTTTGTCTGGTTTCACCAATGATCGCGACGCGCTCTTCATTTCGCCCGCGCTGGCTGAGCAGCTCTTTGATGCCGCCGACTACGCCTTGCAAAGCCTGCTCAACCTGCGCGCCAAAGCCGTGTCCAAGCGCTTCGAATCCGAGGACATGCTGATGACCGAGCGCGGCGCCAAGCCGGTGGATCTGCCCGGCGGCGGCTTCGGTTACTCGCTGGAGGGCGCAGGCCAGCGCACTTTGTTCGATGAGGTGAGTGTGCCTGCGGATGGCTGGTATCGTTTCACCGTGAAGCATGTGGGCCGCGGGGGCGACGCCGGATTGCGCCTGCGCATCGACAACGAGCCGCGGGCCTTGTTTTCTTGCGTGGGGGATACGGCGCAGGAAGAAACGATGGAATTGCTCCTGGCTGCCGGAACACACCAGATGACCTGGAACATCGACAACGCCCATCTGCGTGTGGACAACCCTGTCGTGCCCACCAAGGCGCGCCGGGCGCCACGCGGTGGATACGCGGTTTTTGACCAGACCAAAGCAGCGCCACAGGTGCGCGAGGCGGCGGAAAAGAACGCGCCGAGGTATCCGGCGCCAGCCGATGCTTCTGATGAGGTTTCGAAACGCATCGATCAGGTCAATCGCGGTTTCGTGTCGATGCAAATGCGCATTGAGTACCTGCGCGCCGTCACGCCGGCGGGCAATCCGAATGATCTGCGCAGTTACTACAACCTGCTGCCTGAGCGCACGGACAACATGGCGGCGGCCAAGAAGCAGCTCGCCGAAGCGCTGCAAGCGCCGATGGTTGAGATCGACCAGTGCTTGCGCGCCGCCAATCGTGAGCAACTCGCCAGCAATGCGCGCGTGGTGGGCGATTCGCTGGAGGTGCTGGGCCTGCCGTTTGATCCTGATTCGCTCATCGGCAGCAGCAGGGTTGCGAATGCCAAGCCGGTGCGCGTCGGCGCTCCCGGTGTGGATTGGATTCTGGTCGAAGGGCCGGTCGCTCCGGCAGGCGCGCAACCGCGCGATCTGTTTCAGCCGGACGCCCGTGAAGCACTGGCGGATTTTCTGCCACGCGCGTTTCGCCGGCCGCTGCGCGAGAGTGAGATCGAACGCCACCTCGCGCTTTACGAAAAAGCAAAAGCTGATGGGGAGCCGCACGACCAGGCACTCAAGCTCGCCTTCAGCGCTGCTCTCACTTCGCCGTCCTTTTTGTTCCGCGATGAGCTGCAAGCCGGAAAGCTCAACGAGCATCAACTCGCCAGCCGGCTCAGTTATTTCCTTTGGATGAGCATGCCGGATGACGAGCTGCACGGCTTGGCTGATGCGGGTGAGTTGCGCGCGGAAAAAACCTTGCGCGCGCAGGTGCGGCGCATGCTCGCCGATCCGAAATCACGCGCCTTCACCAGCACCTTCCTCGGCCAGTGGCTAGGCTTCGCCGGCATCGGCAGCGAGCATGTGCCGGATGCGAAAAAGTTTCCTGTCTTCACGCCCGCGCTGGCCGAGGCGATGAAGCTGGAGCCGGTGCTCGTCTTTGAAAACCTCCTGCGCACTGGCGGCAGCCTGGCGCGTCTCTTGGACAGCCGTGAAACCTTTGCCAACGCCGGGCTGGCTGCGCTTTACGGGATCGAAGAAGTGAGCGGAGAGGCCATGCAGCCGGTGTCTTTTAGCGATGACAAACGCGCCGGTCTGCTCGGCATGGCGGCGGTGCTCACTGCCTCCTCCACGCCCAATCGCACGAGCCCGGTCATTCGCGGCAAATGGGTGCTCGAAAACCTGCTCGGCCGCCACCTTGCCGAGCCGCCGGCCGACGCCGGCCAACTCGATGATAAAGCGGGCGAGCGCGGCAAGACCTTGCGCGAGGAACTGGCGGAGCACCGCCGCAACGAGTCCTGCGCGAGCTGCCATGACAAGATTGATCCCATTGGTTTTGGTTTGGAGAATTTTGACGCCATCGGCCGCTTCCGCGCGCAGGAGGCGGGTCGTCCGGTCGAGGCTGGCGGCGTCCTCCCGGGCGGCGTTGAGTTTAACGGCCCGGCGGAGCTGCGCGCTGTCATCCAGTCCCGCCACCAGGACGAGTTTCTCCGCAATATGACCCAACGCCTCGCGGCCTTTGCGCTCGGCCGCGCCCTCAAGCCGCGGGACGAAGGTTTCATTCGCCAGTTGCTCGCCGATTCGAAAAAAAACGGTCACCGCGCGGACCTGCTGGTGCAAGCCATCGTGCTGAGCGAGGCGTTCGGCGCGCAAGGTGGGAATTGAATGATTCATTAGGAAAACGAGAGCATCGGATTGACGTGTCTTCCTTCGGCCAGCACTTTCGCGACGCCGGTTTGTGACGGCGCGCGGGATCCTCCGTTTGCACCCCTCAAGCCCAGCTTGCGTTTCAGCCGATTCGGTTGAAGATGACGCCCATGCCGTTCCAAATTCGAGCTGAGTTGCACTATGAGGTGGGTGAACGGAGCACGGCCCTGCTGAGCCTGCACGCGCTGTCGCTGCCAAATCAAGTTCTGCGAGACGAGATGTTTCAGATCACCGATGGGGTCGCGTGGGAGGAACTGCCGCTCGAAGTCGCGGGTGAAAATCGCTACATCCGCCTCGACACCCAGCATGCCACCAGGCTGGACATCGTTTATTCCGTGGTCGCCGAAGCCCGCTACCGGCTGGTGAGTCACGAGGACATCCAGGCGCTGCCGGTGTGGCAATTTCGGCGATCGGCGTTGCCTTATCTTTTTCCCAGCCGCTATTGCCAGTCAGACCGCATCGGCAAGCTGGCCGCCAAGGAGTTTGGCGGCATCGCGCACCCTTATGATCAGGCGGTCGCGGTCTGCGACTGGATCAATGCAAACATCGACTACCTCTCGGGCAGTACGGACGTAACCACTTCTGCCATGGACACGCTGACACAGCGAGCGGGGGTGTGCCGTGATTTCGCGCACCTGGGCATCGCGCTATGCCGGGCGCTCTCCATTCCGGCGCGTTATTTCACGGGTTACGCTTGTCACATGCAGCCGCCGGATTTCCATGCCTGTTTCGAGGCCTGCATCGGCAATCACTGGTTCATCTTTGATCCCACCCGACTGGCTGCGCTGGATGGCCTGGTGCGGATCGCTACGGGCCGTGATGCAACGGATGCCTCTGTGGCGACCATTTTCGGCCAAATGACCATGACCGACATTTCGGTCTCCTGCGTCTCGCCGGATTTCAAACCGCTTGGCGCCGCCGATCTCAATGGCCGGGCCATTTCGCTCGAGCCATGAGCCAGTTGCTGAGGATCACGCATCGCACGCGATACCGCTACGCGCTGCCGGTGACCTTTCAGACGCACCGTCTGGTGATCCGGCCGCGCGAGGGGCATGATCTGCGGGTTGAGCGGCTGGATGTGGCCATCGCTCCTGCTGCGGATGTGGTGTGGACGCGCGACATCTTTGGCAACTCCATCGCGCATGTTCATTTTCGCGAACCGGGCGAGGAATTGAAGTTCGATGTCGAAATTGAGGTGCGGCGTTTTTATGACGCCGCGCCGCCAGATCATCCTTCTTGGAGTCCGAGTCCTTACCCGCTGGAATACGACACGATTGAGCACGGCGTCATCACGGGTTACCTGACGCCGGTTTACCCGGAGGAAACGGCGGCGGTGCAGGAGTGGATCCAAAGCCTGCCCAATCCGGGCGACTCGCCGAGCGCCGAGGCGTTTGTGCTGCGGTTGGCTGAGATCATTCACGAGCGCATCGGCTACCAGCGGCGCGAGCAAAAAGGCGTGCAAACGCCCGCAACCACACTCTCGCTCGGCACCGGATCATGCCGCGATGTGGCGACCCTGATGATGGAAACGCTGCGCCATCTCGGGATCGCGGCGCGCTTTGCCAGCGGCTACCTGGATTGCACGGCGACGCGCGCGGCGCGCGGCTCGACTCATGCCTGGACAGAGGCCTATTTCCCGCAGCTTGGCTGGCGCGGTTACGATCCCACCACCGGCAAGCATTGCGACTTCCGGCACATCGTCACCGGCACCAGTCATCATCCGCGTGGTGTGATGCCGGTGAGCGGCCGTTACTTTGGTCCGTCGGATGCCTTTCTCAGCATGTCCGTGGTGGTGGAGTTTTCGACGCCCGAGGTTGCTGCGGCGCTTTGAACGGCCTGCAAGCTGCTCCAGCCGGGCGTCGTTAAGATTGGCGCCCTTATGTCCCCTCGCATCGAACGCCGCACGTTTCTTCGTGGAGTCGGAGCCACGCTGGCTTTGCCTTGGCTGGAAATCATGACGCCGCGCGCCCGCGCAGCACAGAAGCTGCCACCGCGCCGCTTCGTGACCTTTTTTCAGCCCAATGGGGTTTACCCCAAGGATTGGAATGTGAACGGTGTGGGGCGCGATTTCACGCTCTCACCCATTTTGGAACCGCTGGCAGCTTTCAAAGACGACATGACCGTGCTGAGCGGCATCGACAGTGCGGGTCGCGGCCACGTGAAGCTCACCGGCGCGTTTTTGACCGGCACGGCCATCGAGGGCGGAGTGAACGGCATTTCGGTGGATCAAGTCATTGCGCGCCAGATTGGCCAGAAGACTCGTTTCGCCAGCATCGAACTCGGCACCGAGCCGCCGCGCCAGGGCATGGCGGGTGATGATCCCATCGCGCTGGCCAACACCATTTCCTGGAGCAGTCCGACGCAGCGCATCTCGCCCGAGATCAGTCCTCGCGCCGCTTTTGACCGCTTGTTCCGCGACCCGTCCTCAGCGGAAGCGCGCCGGGCCGCGCAGAATCGCCGCAGCGTGGTTGACCTCGTGCTGGAGGACGCGAAGGCGCTGCAGAAGGCCGCCAGCGGCCGCGACAAGGAAAAGATCGATGAGTACCTGGCAGGCGTCCGCGGGGTGGAGTTGCAAATCGAGCGCACGATGAATCCGCCCGCGCCGGAGTGGGCGCCGCTCAAGGCGCCGGAGTTGAACCGTCCGCCCGCTGGCATCCCTTTGAGCAAGGACGAGCACATGCGGTTGATGCTCGATCTCCTTGTGTTCGCTTTGCAAACCGACACCACCCGCGTGGGCACGTTCATGAGCGCGCATGGTTTCAGCCGGCAGAACTTCACCTTCCTCGATGGCGTGAAGAACGATCACCACGGCATGAGCCACCACAAAAATCAAGCAGCCCTGGTCAAGGAATACACCACGGTCAGCCGCTGGTATGCGCAGCAGGTGCAATACCTGCTTGGCAAAATGCGCGGCATCGATGAGGGCAATGGTTCGCTGCTCGACAACAGCCTCGTGCTCTACGGCAGCGAGATGAAGGACGGCAATGGCCATATCAAAGAGGATTTGCCGCTGGTTCTCATTGGCAAGGGCCAGGGACGGGCCCGCACCGGCCAGCACTTGGCTTTCGACAAAGGCACGCCGCTGGCGAATCTGCACCTCACCCTGGCGCAGCAGTTCGGAGCCGAGATCGACAGCTTCAACAACGTCAGCACCGGGACGCTCGATGGTTTGTTTGTATGAGCTGCCGCTGGTTCAGCACACTGCTCCTCATTCTTCCTGCTGCGCTCGCTTCGGCTGAGGTGCGTGATGACGCCGCCTGGCTGCGCGGGAAAGGCGTCCAGATTTTTCATGATGGGTTTGAGCGTGAGGAGCAGGGCAACCTCGCGGCCGCGATCGGCAATGGCTGGAACAGCGCCACCGCCGATCGCGTGCCGGAGATCAAGCAAGCTGACTTGGACAAGGGCATCCTCAAAATCGCCAGCGCGACGAAGGAGGCCGGGCATGCCGCGCACATTCATCACGAAGCCGGCTTCCAGGATGGCGGTGCCATTGTGCGTTTCCGCTTTCCCGGGCTCAATGCTGGAGAGACCTTGCAGCTTGGTTTTGTGGATCGCGAAACCAGGGGCGTCCACGCCGGACACCTCTGCTACGGCATCCTTTCGCCGGCGGACATCAAGCTGATCGACCACAAAACCGGCGTGATGAACCTCGACATCCGCGGGCGCCGCCAGGAGTTGCTTGCCCGGAAAGAAAAGACGCCAGCCGAACTCGATGCGCTGCTCAAGACCAAGGAGAAAACCGTTTCCTGGCAGCCCGACCACGAATGGCACGAGCTGGTGCTGGTGACCGAAGGAGATGAGATGCGGCTCACCCTGGATGGCAAGCTGAGGCTCAGTCATCGCTCCGAGGGCTTCGCTCATCCGATCAAGCGCTGGTTCAGTTTTCTTGTCAATAGCACCGTGTGGATCGATGAGGTGCAAATTTGGCGTGTGAGATGAGGTGGATCGGCGCGTTTCAGGACCATCATGAAATGCATTTTCGCCCTTCTCCTTCTCGCTCCGGGCCTTCTGCAAGCTGGCTTGGAGCTGCCGCACTTTTTCTCCGATCACATGGTGTTTCAGCGCGAGCGCGCCGCCTTGATCTGGGGCAGGGCAGATGCTGGCGCGGACGTGTCCGTCGCCTTCAAAGGCAAAACTGCGAGGGCTAAAGCAGACGCGAAGGGCAAGTGGCGGGCGCAGATCGAGACGGGCACGGCGGATGCGCAGGGAGCCACGCTGACGGTTTCTTCGGGTGTGGAAAAGGTCGAGATCCAGGACGTGCTTGTCGGCGAGGTGTGGTTTGCTTCCGGCCAGTCGAACATGTACTTCACGATGAACCGCGTGCCGGCTTACGAGCCGTTGATCGCGGAGTCGAATCATCCCGCCCTGCGCTTCTTCAATGCGCCGCTGGTCACCGCCGTGGAGAACCAAGATGACATTGAGGGCGAGTGGTCCGCGGCCACCCCCGAAACGGTTCCCGGTTATTCTGCCGTCGCGTTTTTCTTCGCGCGCAAGCTGCACCTGGAACTTGGCATCCCTGTTGGGGTGATCAAATCCGCCTGGGGCGGCAAACCGGTGGAGACGTTCACCAGCCGCGAGGCATTGAAGACTCTGCCGGGCACGCAAGTCATGGTTGAAGCCGCTTTGGACGATGATGCGCGCTACGATCAGGCCAGGGCGGACGCGGCTTACCAGGCCAAACTGAAGCAATGGCAAGCCACCATGGCCGCCGCCAAAGGCAGGCCCGCGGAGGAGCGCAAGCGCCTGCCGAAAAAGCCGCAGCCGCCCAAGCGTCCGCTCGACACCGAAGGCAAGCCCGGGGTGCTTTTCGCCTCGATGATCCATCCCTTCACTGGCTACACCATGCGCGGCGCCATCTGGTATCAGGGCGAGGGCAACGCCAAGCCTGGCGCCGTGCCTTATGACCAGACGCTGCCCTTGATGATCAAAGACTGGCGTCAGCGCTGGGACGACGACTTCTCGTTTTATTTTGTGCAGCTTGCCAATTACCGCGCGCCTTCGACTGAGCCGGGCACACCCGATCCCTGGCCGCTCCTGCAGGATCGCATGCGTCGCATCCTCGAAACGACACCCAAGACCGGCATGGCGATCATCAACGATGCGGGCGAGGCCAATGACATTCATCCGAAGAACAAAAAGGATCCGGGCGAGCGCCTGGCGCGCTGGGCGCTGGCCAAGGACTATGGCAAGGAACTGGTCTATTCCGGCCCGTTGTTTGAGGGCAGCGAGACGAAGGAAGGCGCGGTGCGGGTCCGCTTTGAGCACGCTGCTGAAGGTCTGAAATCCAGGGATGGCGGGGCGTTGAAGCGCTTTGAGATTGCGGGCGCCGACAAGGTCTGGCGCTGGGCGGAAGCGAAGATCGACGGCAAAGACAGCGTCGTCGTCAGCAGCCCGCTGGTGGAGAATCCGGTCGCGGTGCGGTATGCCTGGGCCTCGAATCCAGAGGGAGCCAACCTCGTCAACAGCGAGGGCCTGCCTGCTTCCGTTTTCCGCACCGATGACTGGGATGATGTCGAGGTGCAAGCGGACACCAGCGCCGCTGATGCCCTGACCGCGCGTCATGAGCTGGCGCTCGAAATCAAAGCGCTCGCGGCGGAACGCGCCAAGCTCGATCGCAAAAGTCCAGAGTACAAAACGCTGAACGCGAAGTTCCAGGAACTGATGAAGAAATTCAAGGAAACCGCGCCGAAGAAAAAGTAACTGGACTTTGTCCGCACGATTTGGGTTCATTGAAAGGCACGCTTGTGCGTCGCTTATTCCTCAATCCACCCACCATGCGCTCCACATCGTTCCTTCTCGCCGGGCTCGTTTTAGCTTTTTCACAAGTCCACGCTGAACCTGCGAAGGATCAGCATGTCATCCTCGTCAGCGTGGATGGCTTGGCGCATTTTTATTTCGACGATGAAAAGGCGCCGATGCCAACCATCCGCAAGCTGGCTGCTGAGGGTGCGCGTGCGAAACGCATGAAGACCTCGCTGCCAACGGTCACCTGGCCCAATCACACCACGCTGGTCACCGGTGTGCAGCCGGGCAGGCATGGCGTCATCGGCAACAGCTTCTTTGACCGCGAGACCTTGAAGGACGTCACCTACCTGCCTGACCCCGTTTTTGACAAAGACGAGATCGTGAAAGTGCCGACGGTCTATGACGTGGCGCATCAAGCGGGTTTGACCACGGCGGGCATCATTTGGCCCGCGTCGCGCAACGCCAGGACGCTGGACTGGACGGTGCCCGATGTCGGCACGCAGGAGCTTTTCATCAAATACGGCACGCCGTCGCTGATCGAGGACTGCCGCGCCGCCGGCATCCCGGTGGACCGGCAGGAGGAGTGGTGCAAGGCGGGCAACGAGGGCAAGTTCGCGCGCGACAACCTTTACAAGCAGATGGCGGTTCACGTCATCAAAAAGCACAAGCCCAACTTCCTGGCCTTGCACCTCGTCAGTGTGGACGCGTTTGAGCACGCCACCGGCAGCCAGACTCCCGAGGCCTACACGGCCATTCAGGACAGTGACAACCACATTCGCGACTTGATTCAGGCGGTTGAAGAAGCGGGCATTCAGGACAAGACAACCTTCATCGTCACCGCCGATCACGGGTTCATCACTTACACCAAGGTCATCCAGCCGAACGTGCTGCTGAAGCAGGCAGGCTACATCAAGGCCTTCGGCCCGCGCCCCACGGAGCGCCGCGTCTGGAGCTTCTCCCAAGGAGTGGCCTACATCTACGTGCTCGACACGCCCAACAAGACTGCCATCCTGGCTGACATCACTCCCAAACTTGCCGCGATGGAGGGCGTGGAGGAGGTGATCGAGGAGAAGGACTTCGCCAAATACGGCGTGCTCACGGCTGACAAAGACCCGCGCATGCCGGATCTCATCTTATCGGCCAGGGACGGCTATTACTTCGGCAATGATGTCGCCGGCAATGAGGTCATCACGGTCAACGAGACGCAGAAGGGCGCGCATGGCTACTCACCGGCGAATCCGCTGATGGACGCCAGCTTTGTCATTCAAGGGCCCGGCATCAAACCGGGTGTCGTGCTGGACGTCATGTCCAACACGGATGTCGCCCCCACCGCCGCGCACCTGCTCGGCCTGGAGATGAGGGACGTGGAAGGCCGTGTACTCAGCGAGGTGCTGAAGTGATTCAGCGGCAGTTCGCGCGAGCGGTTTGGCTCAGCTCTTTTTGTCGAGCGAGAGGATCTGGTAGTCGTCCGACAGTTTGCCAAGGGCCTTGACGGCGGCCTCCTTGGTGACGTCGTTTTTCAGCGTGACGATGGTGATCTTCTGCTCGCCCTCTTTTTCGGAGGCGGTGATTTTGATTTCGGTCACGCCTTCGAGATTGGAGGTCAGAGTCTCGGTGACATGTTGTTTGCAGGCGACGCAGACGACGCCGGTGATGGCGCCCTCATAGGTGTGGGTTTGACCAGCGCCCGCGGAGGCGATGCTGGCAAGGGCCAGGACGAGGCTGGCGAGGAGGAGGGAAAACGTTTTCATGCTCGGCATAAAAAAGCACCGGAGGCGGACTTTTCAAGGGCCGCCGCCCGGTGCTGATTCATTGGATGAACCGTGGATTATTTCTCCAGGGTTTCACCAGCCTTTTTCCAGCCGCTGATGCCGGCGGACAGGTGCTTCACGTTGGTGTAGCCGAGTTCTTCGGCCTTCTTGGCGGCGGCTTTGTAAGCGCTGCAGGAGGGGCCGCCACAATAAGCGACGACGAGGGCGCCTTTGTCAGCGGGCAGCTTGGAGGCCAGGTTGTCTTTGTCGGCGGCGAAGTCAATGGCGCCGGGAACGCGGCCGTTGGCATAGGAGGAGGAGCCGTTCACGTCGATGACGGCGACTTTTCCAGCGGCGATTTCCTTTTTCAGGTCGGCGATGGAGATGTCCGGGTATTCGGCGGCCACGAGGGAACCGGCGGCGACGAGGGAGAGGGCGAGTGCAAGGAGCTTCTTCATGGATTTGATTGGCTTTTGGTTTGGTCTGTTGGGTTAGTGTGGTGCGCTGTCGCCCGGAAGGGCACGCCACGCGGGCGCTGCTCGGAAGCGAGCAAAGTCAATAACATACGACGGCCGGATGATCATGGGAGCGGAGGTGAAACGGTTTTATTCCATTTTTCTTGGGCAGTTCCGTTTTCGAGGCGAGGCAGGGCACAAGGGTGAAACGCCGGTGCGCGCTGGATTTGTGCGCGACTTCGCATATTTCATCAACGCCACCAAGCCGGCAAGCCGGGGACTGTTTCCTTCAAGATCGCGCGGATGACGAGACGCTCCGACACGGGAATGCGGGCGAATTCCTTCGCCACGTCTGTTTCGCGCAGGCCGAGGCCCATTTGGTAATAAACACGGTCTTTGATCTCGCGCGGGGCCTCTTTCCAGGAGTCGGTGTAAAGCATGTAGCTGGCGCGGTGCTTGAAGAGGCGGGTGCGCAGATCGAAGTCCTTCAAAGACAGGCCGCCGGCGGTGGTGATTTTGTTGGCTTGGAAGTCGCGGATAAAATCGGGATCGCCCTCGATGCCGCGGGCGGGCAGGGGGGCTTCGTTGGCAAAGAGGATGTAGCGGGCGAGGTCGGCGGCGCGGGCGTCGATCTCTTTGGCGGCCTCGGGGCTGAGCCGGCCTTTGCCTTCGTGGAGGCGCTGGCGCAGCAGGTAGGAGGTTTGGAAGAGACGGTTTTCAAAGCCGAGCTGATGCTCGTGCAGGAGGTGTGGCAGGATGTCGCTGGTGGAGCGCAGGTGCAGGCCGAGATCGGAAAAACGACCGGGGGAGGCGTCGAAACGGGTGACGCGGCCGGCTTCGGATTGGCCGGCGACGTTGCCCTCGTGTTTGGAGAGATTGTGGTTGCCGGTGAGCAGCCAGCCGCCGAAGCGGTTCTCCAAGGGGATTTGGTGGCCCTGCTCGTCACGCCGGAAAGTTTCGAGGCTGGAGCCAGCCATGGAGACCAGCACCGATTCGGCAATAAGGCCGGGAACGTATTGGGTGGCGCTGCCGGCATGGCAGGCGAAGCAGCGGGTGGAGCGCTCCGGCACCGGCACCCGGCCCGGGGTGAAGCGCTCGTAAACGTAAAACATCGCGCCCATTTCAGGGTCGATCGCCGCCACCTCGACGCGGCCACCCGGCACCCAGCCGAGGTAGGTGTCGTCATTGAAATAGAGCGCGCGCGGGTTGCGGGGATTGATGATCTCGCTTTGCAGGCTGGTGGCGGAAAAGACGAGAATTTGTGAACTTTCTGGGATTTCCAGCGCCTTCAAAATGGACACCAGGAAGGCGCGGTCCGAGCTGGTGTCGAGTTCCGCCTTGCCGGCGGCGATGGCCTCATGCAGTCGCACCAGGCGGTCTTTGGGTTTGTGTTCAAAGTAGGAATGGGGGGGCTCCCGAAAGTTGAAGAGGCGCTCGGTGCTGCGCGCGAATGGGGAGAGGGTCGCGAGACCAAGCAGCAGCGCCGCGTAAAAACGCGTTCGCTTGGACAGGCCGGGCAGGGACAGGGGCATCAAGAGAGAAACGCATGAAACGAGCCAAAATGAGCGCCGTTGCGCAATTCCAGCTTCTGCGCGGGCAGAATGAAGGTTTTGGCCGTGAAAATGCCGCCCTTGCAAGGGGGCGTCCGCGTTTCAATATGCGGCAAACCCCGACATGAGTGACTACGCAATTTTCAGGCTGCCGGATGGCCGGGCCTGGCTCGGCGAGGGGCCGTTCACCGGCCTGCCGCAGCCGTCGCCGGACGCAGCGGCGTTTTATTGGAACGATTTTGATCTTTCCGATCCGCTGCCGTGGAAACAGCCGGCCCGGCTGACGGAATTAACGAGCGCCAGCGAGACGCCGTGGAGTGGTCTGGAATGGCCCAAGGCGACATGGACGCATCCTTCGACGGAGTATTTCGAAATGGCCTTTCGCCGCATCCGGCGCGAGGTCATCGCCCGGCGGTTGGAAAAAATGGTGCCGGTGCTGACCGAGCGCGGCCGGCTGCTGAGCGGAAACTGGCAGCGGCTGCTGGAGCGGGTAATGACGGCGCCGGAGGGTTTTTGGGGCTACGGTCATGTGGAGGGCGAGGCGGGTTTTGCTGGGGCCACCCCTGAACTGCTCTTTCAGAGTGAAAATCGCCACATCGAAACCATGGCGCTGGCTGGCACGGCGAAGCCGGGAAATGGCGAGGCCTTTTTGCAGGACCTGAAGGAGATCGAGGAGCACGAATTGGTGGCAGGTTATCTGGAGAGCCGTCTGGCTGAGCTTGGCCAGGTGGAGCGCGAGCCGCGCGCGGTCTGCCAAGCGGGCAAACTGACGCATTTTCAAACGCGTTTGCGGGTCGATCTGGAAGCGCCTGCTGATCCTGTGGCGCTGGTGCCCTGGTTGCATCCGACACCGGCGGTGGGCTGCCTGCCGCGCCAGGAGCAGTGGCTGGACCGCCTGCGCGAATACCGGCGGCTGCTGCAGGTGCCCGCCTTTTTTGGCGCGCCATTTGGGTTCATGCAGGACGGGGTCTGCCACATGGTGGTGGCGATTCGCGGCGTGTCCTGGGAGGGCGGGTGCGGTTTTCTGCCCTCCGGTTGCGGCATCGTCGGCGGCAGTGCTTACGATCACGAGTGGCGGGAGCTGCGTCTGAAACGGGAGGCGGTGATGCACATGCTCGGCCTGGCACGCCCATGAGCCAGGCGGAACTGGTGCAGGGCGTGCTGCGGCTGCTGGCCGGACTGGGCGTGCGCGAGTGCTGCGTTGCCGCGGGCGCGCGCAACGCGCCGCTTCTCGCCGCGCTTCTCGCCAGTCAAGGGGTGCGCGTGCGGCATTTTTTCGAGGAGCGAAGCGCGGGTTTTTTTGCTCTGGGCCGCATCCTCGACAGCGGCCGGCCCGTGGCGGTCATCACCACCTCAGGCACGGCGGCGGCGGAGTTGCTGCCGGCGGTGATCGAGGCGCATTACCAGGCGCTGCCGCTGATCGCGCTGACGGCAGATCGTCCGCGGCATTACCGCGGCAGCGGCGCGCCGCAGGCAATCGAGCAGCCGGGTTTGTTCGGTCCGTATGTGAGCGCCTGTTTGGATGTCGATGACGGCGCGCAGGTGGCGGGCTTCGATGCGTGGCGTTGTGATCGTCCTTTGCATGTGAATGTCTGCCTGGATGAGCCGCTAAGCACGGACATCCCCGGCGTTGCTTTTGATCAAACAACGCCGTTTCCTGTTGCGCCGCTTGAGGAGGCTGGGGAGTTGGATTGGGCGGCATTTGTCACGGCGGAGCGGCCGGCCGTTTTGGCAGGCGGGTTGAGTCCGGCGGAGGCCTTGCAAATCCGTCCGCTGCTGCTGGCTCTGCGCGCTCCCGTGCTGGCGGAAGCGACCTCCAACTTGTGGAGCGCGCCTGCCTATGATGAGGCGCTCGCTCCGCTGCTGCATGCGGCGACCGAGGAAAACTTTCGCCGACTCGATCCCACACAGTTGCTGCGTTTGGGCTGCGTGCCGACACTGCGCGCCTGGCGCAATCTTGAGACAAGGCTGGAGGCGCCGGTGCTGCATTTCAGTCGATCGGGTTACGCGGGCTTGGCCCGCAAAGAAAAGAACATTTCGCTGTCATGGTCGCGTTTGCCGGACGCGGCTCCACGTTGCGTCGCCGCCTTGCCTGCTGCGGCCAAAAGGGCAGACGCGTTGTCTGCGGAAGCAAAACTGCTCCAAGCCCTGTGGGCGGAAATCAAACCCGGCTCCCGCGTCTTTCTCGGCAACAGCCTGCCTGTTCGCGAGATCAATCAGGTCGTTGATCGGCAGCGGGAAGGGGTGTCGTTTTACGCCAATCGAGGTGCCAATGGCATCGACGGATTGATCTCCACGTGGCTCGGGCTCGATGCCGAGGCGGGCGGTGATAGCTGGCTTGTTCTCGGCGATCTTTCCGCGCTCTACGATCTGGCTGGGCCGTGGATCCTGCCGCAACTGGCGCCGCGCCGGCGTTTTCTGGTGATCGTCAACAATGGCGGCGGCAAGATTTTCCAACAGGTCGCCAGCCTGCGTTCCCTGCCGGAGAGGGCGCGTGCGGTGATCGAAAACCGGCATCAGTTGAGCTTCCGTCCGGTGGCGGAGATGTGGGGACTGAGTTACACGCTGGTGGATGCGGCTGAGCAGTGGCCGGTGGTGCTGGAGAGCCGGATGGGAAATCACTTGGTGGAAGTGCGTTGTTGAAAACCTGTCATGCGTTTGCTCGCCGTTCGATTGCAAAACCTGAACTCGCTTAGCGGGGCGCATGAGGTGCGGTTTGACGAGGCACCGTTGAGTGCGGCGGGCGTGTTTTTGATCACGGGGCCGACCGGCGCGGGCAAGTCAACGCTGCTGGATGCGATGACGCTGGCGCTTTACGGCCGCGCCGCGCGTTACGGCAACGACAAGGCGGATGAGATGATGAGCCGCCATGCCGCTGAGTGCCTGGCGGAAGTGGACTTTGAAGCAAGGGGGGAACGGCTGCGCGCCACCTGGCGTCTGCGGCGCGCACGCGGCAAAGCTGACGGCAAACTGCAACCCGTCGAGCGTCGCCTAGCCAGGGCGGACAGCGGGGAAATCCTTGCTGAGAAAGCGGGTGAGATGGACCGCTTGATCGAGGAAAAGACCGGGCTCGATTGCCAGCGTTTCCTGCGTTCCGTGCTGCTGGCGCAGGGGCAGTTCGCGGCCTTTTTGAAGGCGAAGCCGAACGAGCGCGCGGAGCTGCTGGAAAAGATCACCGGCACGGAAATCTACCGCGACTTGTCCATGCTGGCCTTTGAGACGCATCGCGAGAAGGATGAGCATGCCCGCCAGCTCAAGCTTGCTCTGGGGGCCATCGCCGTGCTCGACGACGAAGCTCGCGCCAAGCTCGAAACCGAACTTGCCGAGGCCCGCCTCGCGACGGAACGCCTGCAAGCCAGTCAAGCCGCTGCCGGCACGCAGCTCCAAGCGCAGCTAGAGCATGCGCGCATCGTTGCCGAACTCACCAAGCTCGCCACCATTGCGCAGCTATTCCAGCAAGCGCAGACCGAGGCTGCGGCAGAGGTTTCCAAAGCCAAGGAGGTCTTCGCTGCCGCGAGACAGCAACGCGCGCAGCGTGAGCCCGTCTGGGATCGGGCAATGAGTCTCGAAACGGAAAGCCAGGTCGCTGAAACCACGCTCAAGGCAGCCCAGGAAAATTATCGATTGCTTCTTGATGAGAAGAAGACGGTGAGCGCGCGTCGCGAGGCTGCTGAGAAGGCTCTTGCTGCGCAGCACAATCTGGCGCAGGAGCTGGAAGCCTGGCTGAAGGAGCACGCGGCGGATGCCGGGCTGGCCGATCGGTTGCCCCAGCTTCGCATCGCTCTGCGCGAATGGCGGGTGGCGCATGAGACGCTCGTCGAAGGCCGGAAACGGCGCGCCGAGGTGCAAACGCTGCAATCACGCCTCGCGGAGGCCGAGGCTCGGGCGGTTGCTTTGAGGCAAAAAGCCGCCGAAGAAACGACGAAAACGCAAACCGCTCGTCTTGAGCGGGAGGGTCTCGCGGAGGCGCTCGAAGCCCAACGCGAGCTGGTGCGTCATGCGGAGCGGGTGGCGGGTTTTGAAGAGCACCGCCATGATTTGAAAGCGGGAAAACCTTGTCCGCTGTGCGGAGCCACCGAGCATCCTTTGACGACGTCGGCGGTGGATGCGGAAAGCCAGCTTCAAATCCTACGGGGCCGGTTGACCAACTTGGAAAAGCAAAGCGAGCAGGCGAGCCGCGCCCTGTCGGCGTTGGAACGCGAACTGGTGAAAACGGAGGCGGAACTAACCGCGGAAAAGAAACGCATTGAGGAGACGCGGAAGGCGTTGAAGGAAGTTTTGGTGCCCGACGTGGCGGCGCTGGAAGTGGAGGAGAAAGTGAAATGCGAGGCGCTCACGATGCCTGGGTGCTCTGGCGAACGCGCCTCCACGCCACCGGACGCTGAACGTGAACTCGACGCGTTGGAGGAGCGTGTGAGCGTGTTTGGGAAAAAACAGCGGCAGGCCGTGCAGCAGCGCAGCGAGCTTCAAAAGCTCGAAGGCGACGTGCAACTCGTGAAGCAGGACGAGGCAGCAAAGTCGAAGCGATTGGAGGAACTGGCGGCGGAGGGCAGGGGCCTTGCGGAGAAATCCAAGTCGGTGAAGACGCAGTTGAGCGGGCTGCTTGGCGGCAAAACGTTGGCGGAGGATCGGCAGCAGCATGAAACGCGGGTTGCTGCGGCGGAGAAAAACCATCGGGTGCTCGAAGCCAGGCTGGCGAAACTTCAAAACGACCTCGCGGCGACGGCAGCCAAGCAGGAGCAGCTCGAAGCAAACCGCAAGCTCCGCTCGGACCAGCCGGTGTTGAGCGCCGAGGCGCTCGCGGAGTTGGAAAACAAAGCGAAGGCTCTGCGCGAAGCCTTTGCTGCGAAGCAGAAGGAAGTAGGCTCGCTGGAACAGCAGGTCACAAACGATGACAGCGCGCGCAGGCGCCGTGAAGCGGGCGGCGCCGAATTGAAGGCTGCGGAGATGGAGGCGCTGCGCTGGGGGAGGTTGAAAGAGCTGATTGGATCTTCGGATGGAGCGAAGTTTTCGCGCTTCGCGCAATCGTTGACGTTGCGGCAGTTGATCGGGCTGGCCAATGAGCATTTGAAGGTGCTGGCGGAGCGCTACCGCCTGATCGCCGTGTCCGGCGACGAACTTGACCTGCGTGTGGCCGATCTTTATCAAGCGAACACCGACAGGCCGATGGAGAGCCTGTCCGGCGGTGAAAGCTTTCTTGCCAGCCTGGCGCTGGCGCTCGGGTTGAGCGAGCTGGCCAGCCGCCATCATCCGATTGATTCGCTGTTCATCGACGAGGGATTCGGCACACTGGACTCAGAGACGCTGGAGATCGCGCTCAGTGCGCTGGAAAACTTGCGCTCACGAGGCAAAACGATTGGACTCATCTCCCATGTCGAGTTGCTGAAGGAGCGTCTCGCCACCCAGGTGCGTGTGGTTCGCGGGACGGGAGGCACCAGCAGACTCGAAGTGGTTTAATCGCTGCCATGAAAATCGCTCACGGATCGCCGCGGCACCGCCGCTTGCACGCAGGCGCAATCCCGTTATGCTCCCATGCCCGCCAGCGCGGCCGAGTTGATCGTGACCCGGTTCGCGGCGGGCTTTTTTACCCCCACTCGCAATGGAAAACCCCTTTCAGGAAACTCTCATCGCCAAGAGCAGGACCGAGCCCTGCACGGTGGTGATCTTTGGCGCCACCGGCGACTTGACGCACCGCAAGCTGATTCCCGCGCTTTATAACATTGCCGCCGGAGGCGATCTGCCGCCACAGTTCAAGGTGGTGGGTTTTGCGCGCCGGGACAAGACCGATGAAGGCTTCCGGACAGAGCTGGAGGCGGCAAATAAAAAGCATTCCCGCCAGCCGCACACCGACGAATTGTGGGCCGGTTTTTCCCAGACCATCCACTATCACCAGAGCGAGTTTCAGGACGTGGAGGGCTATCGCGCGCTGGGCCGGCTGCTCGACCAGTTTGACGAGGAGCGCGGTGCGAAGGCGAACCGGTTGTTTTACCTGGCCTCAGCCCCGGAGTTCTTCAAACCAATCCTGGAGCACCTCAAGGCAGCCGGGCTGAATCAGGCGCCGGAAGGCCGCTGGTCGCGTGTGGTGTGCGAGAAGCCCTTCGGCAAGGACCTCGCCACCGCGCATGCGCTGAACGAGGCGGTGAGCCAGACCTTCGAGGAGAAGGACACCTACCGCATCGACCATTACCTGGGCAAGGAAACCGCGCAGAACATCATGGTGCTGCGTTTTGCCAATTCCCTGTTCGAGCCGAACTGGAACAGCCGCTACATCGACCACGTCCAGATCACCTGCGCGGAAAACCTCGGCATGGAGGGCGGCCGCGGCGGTTACTACGACACGGCGGGCGCGCTGCGGGATATGGTGCAGAACCATCTTTTCCAACTGCTCAGCCTAGTGGCCATGGAGCCGCCCGCCGACCTCAGCGCCGACGCGGTGCGCGACGAGAAGGTGAAGGTAATCCGTTCTCTGCGGCCGTTGATCGGACCGGAGGCGGTCGGCCAAAACGTGATTCGCGCGCAATACACCGCCGGCTCCGTGGACGGCGTGGCGCGGCCGGGCTACCGCGAGGAGGACCGCGTCAATCCGGAGTCGAAGACCGAGGCTTACGTGGCGTTGCGCCTGTTTGTCGATACCTGGCGCTGGCAGGGCGTGCCGTTTTACATCCGCGTCGGCAAGCAACTGCCGAAGAAGGCCACCGAAATCTCCGTCCACTTCAAGCGGCCGCCGCAGGTGCCGTTCGCGACCGCCCAACTGATCGACAACAGCGAGAACACCCTCGTCATCCGCATCCAGCCGGACGAGGGCATTGCGCTGCGCATCCTTTGCAAGCAGCCCGGTCAGGCGCTCTCCGTGCAATCCGTGAAGATGGACTTCCGCTACAGTTCCAGCTTCGGCAAGGCCAGCCCGGAAGCCTACGAGCGCCTGCTGCTCGACGCGATGGCCGGCGACGCCACGCTCTTCGCCCGCCGCGACGAAGTCGAGCACGCCTGGAAGTTCATCGATGAAATCCAAGCCGCTTGGCACAAGTCTGGAAACCCGCCCCCCATGCGCGAATACCCCGCCGGCTCCTGGGGGCCGAAGGAGGCCGATCAACTCCTCGTGCAGGACGGGCGGGAGTGGCGGCTGCTGTGAAACCGCGCTGGCGAAGCTTGTTTTTGGAAACTCTTGATCTAAACTCGCTCCATGAACGCTTCCCTCATGCTTGATCAACTCAGCGTCAGTGAGCAGCGCGAACTGTTGCAGGCCCTGGTGGACAGGCTTTATCCTGAAACGCCTGGCAAACAGGAGAATGCTTTTCCTGATTGGCTCTTGGAATCTCTCGAGGCGCAGAACCAGCGCTACCAAGCCGGTCTTGAAAAAGGTGACCCAGTTGAATTGGTGGATGCCCGGCTCCGAGCCAAACTCATGAACTCATGAATGTCATTCTCCTCCAGTCCGCAGAGGAGGATATGGAAGATGGCTGGTATTTTTACGAGAACCAGGAAGCCGGTGTCGGCAGACAGTTTTATGAGGAAGTAATGTCTGCAGTCCGCCAACTTTCCGAGTTACACGGCGTCCACCCATGCAAGGGCCGCTTTTTCCGCGCGTTGGTCAGCAAGTTTCACGCGGGCATTTACTATACCACTGAAGCTAGCGCGGTTGTGGTGCACCGCATCATTGACTTGCGGCGTGATCCTGAGTGGATTCGCAGTCAGCTCGGTTCCTGATTCCCGCCATCATTGACTACCAAACCCCCATTCCCTGTCATGCCCTTTCCCGCTCTTTCCGAATCTGACGTCGCCCGCCTTGGTCTTGAGGTGCCGCTGGCCCGTGTGGACAAGGCACTCAAGGAGCTGTGGGAGGAAGACAGCGCCAAGACGCGCGCCTCGCTGATCAACTTCGCCATCTACACCGAGGACGCCGAGAGCCTGGCGCGCAACATGGAGTTGCTGGAGGAAATCACCGCCGAGCATGCCTGTCGTGCCCTGCTGATTTTGAATCTGCCGGAGGCGGAGCAATCCCGCGCCCGCGCCTACATCAACGCGCTCTGCCGCCCCTACCAGGGCCGGCAGGTGGTGTGCTCGGAGCAGATCGCCTTCCTGCTGGAGCGCGGCAGCGCGGAGTCGGTGCAAAACATCGTCTTCGCCCATCTTGATTCCGATCTGCCGCTCGTTGTCTGGTGGCAGGGCACGTTGACGAGCCATTTTGACGAGCGCCTCTACTCCCGCATCGACACCCTCATCCTGGACAGCGCCCGCTGGGAAAATCCCGTCGCCGAACTCGCCGCGCTCCACGACGCCCTCGAAAGCGAGACCGCCGACTTCGAC
>CAZKMS010000082.1:0-24097 GCA_964553805.1 uncultured Verrucomicrobiaceae bacterium | reverse complement strand
CATCATTACCACGGCGCCAGCACCGGCGAGCTGCAGGGCGTGCTCGTCGTGGAAGATTTCGAGATCCCGTTCCGCTGCACCCGCAACCCTTTCACCGCCAAAAACCCCTGCCCGGCGCAGGGCAGGTACACGCTCCTGCTCGACCCCGAAGACGGCGGCGTCAGTCCCCTGCTCGGCTCCGGTTACGCCACCCTGACCGTGTCCAAAACCGGCGCCGCTAAGTTCGCCGGCCGCACCGCCATCGACCACGCCTTCACCGCCTCCGTGCCGCTGAACGAGTACGGCGAAGCGCCGGTTTACATCGTGCTATCCAAGAAGCGCGGCATCCTCAGCGGCACGCCCGCGTTCGCCACGCTCAACACTCCGCCAACCTTCGACGGCGCCTTCTCCTGGACCAAGGCCCTCACGCTCACCACGCTGGAGTTGCAGCACGCCATGAGCATGACCGGATCGCGCTATGTGAAGACCAATCCCGCCATCCCGCTGCTCGATGCCAGCGGCGTCATCGATCTCAGTGAGGGCGGGCTCGCCATGCCTTTGTCAAATACCTTCACCTTCTCCAGCAAAGGCGCGATCACCGCCGATCCGGCGCATCCGCAAAAGATCAAAGTCACCCTCAATCAGACCACCGGCGGGCTCACTGGCAGCTTCAAATACCCCGGCACCAACAGCACCGTCACCCTGCGCGGCATCCTTCTGCAAACCCAGCAAACCGGCGCCGGCTTCTTCATTCCCAAAAACCAGCCGCCGGGCAGCTTCACGCTGGGCGATTGACCGCACACGCGCCGCCTCACCAGGATTAGCGTTTGCTGAGCACCTGGATTCTGGCTACTGACTTCGCCGCGCCCGCCCCCGCGCCCTTCATTCATGGCTGGTTTCTTCAAATCCCTCTTCGCCCGTTTCAGCAAGCCCGACATCGATTGGGACGATCTCGAGGCTGCCCTCATTGCGGGCGATCTCGGCCCGCGTCTGTCTTTCCAAATCGTCGAGGACCTGCGCGCCCGCGGCCGCCAAGTCAATAGCGAGGACATCCTGCAAGTCACCCGCGACCACATCCGCGCCATCCTTCCCCCGGCCCTGCCGCCGCCGCTGCCCCACCCCGATGGCCGGCCCAAGGTCATCCTCATGGTCGGCGTCAACGGCACCGGCAAGACCACCTCCTCCGCCAAGCTCGCCCGCCTGCTGCACAAGCAAGGCCACAGCCTCGTGCTCGCCGCCGCCGACACCTTCCGCGCCGCCGCGGTCGAGCAGTTGCAAGTCTGGGCCGACCGCCTGCAAATCCCCCTCGTCAAAGGCCCGCCGAACAGCGACCCCGCCGCCGTCTGTTTCGACGCCAGCGAAAAGGCCATCCGCACCGGCGCGCAGTTCCTCATCTGCGACACCGCCGGCCGCCTGCACACCAAGCACAACCTCATGGAGGAGCTGAAAAAAATCTGCCGCGTCGTCGCCCGCAAGGACGACACCGCACCGCATGAGGTCCTCCTCGTCGTCGATGCCACCACCGGCGCCAACGCCCTGCAGCAAGCCCGCGAGTTCCACAAAGCCGTGCCCCTCACCGGCCTCATCGTCACCAAGCTCGACGGCAGCGGCAAGGGCGGCATCCTCGTCCCCATCCAGCAGGAGCTCGGCGTGCCCACCCGTTTCATCGGCCTCGGCGAGACGGCGGACGCCTTCCAGCCCTTCGACCCGGCGCGCTTCGTCAACGAGCTGCTCTGAGACCGCGCCCGCTCCACCCGCATTTTCTGCTGCCAGCGGAGGCTAAGGCATGGTAAAAGCAGTGCCGCCATGAAAACATCCGCCGCCCTGCTGCTCGTCTGCCTCCTTCTCAACCCAGCCGCCTCGCGAGCCAAAGGGGATGCCAAGCTCGCCCAGCGCCTGCTCGCCATCGCCAACACCTGGACCGGCGTGCTCGCTCCGCCCGCCGGCAGCACTGCGCCCGCCTGCAGCGTCGAGGTCGAGCTCGTCAGCGCCACCGGGGTGCCGGACGACCTCATCGGCAAGCGCCTCCACCTCGCCTTCCAGGCGCCTGACCGCGTCAAGCTCGCCGCCACCGTCGGCGACAGCACCTACTCCGCCGGCCGTTTTGAAAATCAGCTCTGGCTGCATGCCAGCGGCACGAAGTTCGGCCTCATCGGCTCGCCCGACGTGCCGCGTTTCAAAACCGACCCTACCCCCGACGGCACCGTGCTACCCGAGTTCAAACTTCCCATCAAACGCGAGCAACTCCTGCTCCTGCCCCTGCTCTGCCAGATCGAAGCCGTCGCCGACTTTGACATCGATGGCAAACCCTGTTCCGGCCTCCGCCTCACTCCCCGCCCCGAGGCCCGCAGCGCCATGAAACTGCCCGACTTCACCCTCACCCTCTGGGCGCGCGACCAGGACAACGCCCCCGCCCGCATCACCTACCGCAGCGGCAAGACCGAAGTCACCCTCGACTTCCGCAACAACCAGCTTCATCCCGACGGTCTGCCCGACCGCGACTGGCAAATTCCCGCCGGTCACGAAGACAAGGTCGAAACCGTCGCCCTCAGCCACCTCACCCGCTTCCTCACCGTTCTCCCGCAAATGCTCAATCAAAAGCTGCCCGCGCTCGGTCCCGCCACCGGTGAGCGCCGCCTCATCGCCCAGCATGGCCAGGGCAGACTGGAGGAGCACGATGGCACCCGCGTCCTCTTCCTGCGCGGCACCCCGGAGCAGATGGGCAAACAGCATGGTCACCTGATGAAAAAGGACGTCCGTCACCTCGTCGATCGCATCCTCTACGGCGTCGGCGTCGGCAGCTCCCTCGCCAAAGGCCGCTGGTTTTTCGGCGAGATCGAAGAGGCCCAGGCACGCCTGCAACCCTTCACCGACGAGCGCCACCTGCGCGAGATGGACGCCCTCGCGCAAGCCTCCGGCGTGCGCATCGAGGAGGCCCGCCTCGCCAATTTCTTCCCCGAGCTTTTCCATTGCAGCGGCTTCGCCCTCTTCGGCCAGGCCACGGAAGGAGGCCGCCTCCTCCACGGTCGCATCCTCGACTACATGAAGGGCGTCGGCCTCGAGCAAAACGCCTGCGTCATCGTCGTCCAGCCGGACCAGGGCCACGCCTGGGTGAATCTCGGTTACGCCGGCTTCCTCGGCACCGTCACCGCCATGAATGAAAAGCACATCGCCATCGGCGAGATGGGCGGCCGGGGCGAAGGCAACTGGGACGGCAAACCCATGGCCCAGCTCATGCGCGAGGTCATGGAAAAAGCCGCCACCATCGACGAGGCCGTCGAGATCATGCGCAGCAGCCCCCGCACCTGCGAGTACTACTACGTCATCTCCGACGCCAAAACCAACCGCGCCGTTGGCATCGCCGCCACCCCGGACAAATTTGAGACCATCTGGGCCGGCGACACTCATCCGCAGCTCCCGCATCCCATCGAGAACACCGTGCTCATGTCCGCCGGCGACCGCTACACCGCCCTCGTCGAGCGCGTCAAAGCCGGCTATGGCCGCTTCGACGCCGCCAGCGCCCGCGACCTCATGACCCGCCCCGTCTGCATGACCTCGAACATTCAATCCGTCCTCTTCGCCCCCGACACCCTCGACTTCTGGGTCGCCAACGCCGACTCCAAAAACGTCGCCAGTCACACCCGCTACACCCAATACAACCTCCGCGAACTGCTCGACTCCGATCCCGCCGCCACCGCAGGCCAGTAATTCTTCAATTTCCGCTTTCAGTTTTCCGCTTTCTGCTTTTCAGCTGCTCCCCCATGCCCCCTTCCGACCCCGCCTGGCTCGACCAATACGTCCTCCCCAATTACGGCCGCCTGCCGCTCTGGCCGGAGCGCGGTGAAGGCCCCTACCTATGGGATCGCGACGGCCGTCGTTACCTGGACTTCGCCGGCGGTGTCGCCGTTTGTCCGCTCGGACACGCCCACCCGGAAGTGGCTGCGGTCATCGCCAAACAGGCCGCCACGCTGATCCACGTCTCGAACTGGTATTGCATCCGCCAGCAGGCGGAGCTGGCCCGCGTGCTCGTCGAGGACATCGTCGGCAGCCCTGGCAAGTGCTTCTTCTGCAATAGCGGCGCCGAAGCCAACGAAGGCCTGATCAAGCTCGCCCGCAAATACGGTGTCCACACTCCCCTGCCCGACGGCAGCCCGCGCTTTGAAATCATCACCTTCAGCGGCAGCTTCCATGGCCGCACCTTCGGCGCCATGAGCGCCACCGCGCAGGAAAAAATCCACGGCGGCTTCGGCCCCATCGTTCCCGGTTTCGTTTACGTGCCCTTCAACGACGCCACAGCGCTCGCCGCCGCCATCACCGGGCGCACCGTCGCCATCCTGCTCGAGCCCGTCCAGGGTGAGAGCGGCGTCAATGCCGCCACCCCCGACTTCCTGCGCGCCGCGCAGGCCCTCTGCCAAAAACACGACCTCCTCCTCCTCTTCGACGAAGTGCAATGCGGTCTCGGCCGCACCGGCGAGACCTGCGGCTGGCGCAGCATCGTGCCCGGCGATGAAATCCAGCCGGACGCCATCAGTTGGGCCAAGTCCATCGGCAGCGGCCTGCCGCTCGGCGCTTTCTGGGTGCGCGATGCTGAAATCCGAAATCTAACATCACTGCTCGGCCCTGGCACCCACGGCACCACGTACGGCGGCAGCCCCTTCATTTGCGCCGCCGGCCTCGCCACCCTCGGCGTCATCCTGCGCGACGGCCTGCCCGCCCGTGCCGCCGCCCTTGGCCGCCGCATCGCCAGTGAAGTCGCCGCCTGGCATCACCCCCTCATCACCGCCATCCGCGCCTTTGGCATGATGATCGGTTTTGAACTGGACGAGGCGCGCCTCAACAGCCTCGAAGCCGTGCGCGCCTCCGGCAAACCCGCCTCCATCTGGCTCGCCGCCGAGTTCCTGCAAAGCGGCCTCCTCGTCGTCCCCGCCGGACCCAAAGTCATCCGCTGGCTCCCTCCCCTCAATCTCACCGACGACCAGGCCAGCGAGGGCCTCGCCCTCTTCAAAGCCGGGCTCGACCAAGCCGCCAGCCTCTGAGCGGATTGCCCTTTCCGTTTGCGCAGCTCCCTGCGCCCCGCATCGTAGCCCGTCACCATGCTCACCGACTCCGACCTCCGCACCGCCCTCTCCACCGTCCGCTACCCCGGTTTCAGCCGGGACATCCTCTCCTTCGGGCTGGTCAAAGGCATGCGCGCCGATGAGGAAGGCAACGTCAGCGTGGACATCTCCCTGTCCACCAACGACCCCAACATCCCCCGCCTCATTCACGAGCAGGCCCTGAGCGCCTTGCAAGCCCTGCCCGGCGTCAACCAGGTCAAGCTCAACTTCGACATCAAAGACCCGCCGCAGAAAGCCACCAACGCCACCGACGGACTCGGCAAGTCCAGCATCCCCGGCGTCAACAAAATCATCGCCGTCGCCTCCGGCAAAGGCGGCGTCGGCAAGAGCACCGTCTCCACCAACCTCGCCGTCGCCCTCGCCGCCACCGGCGCCCGCGTCGGCCTTTGCGACTGCGATCTTTACGGCCCCAGCGTCGCCCTCATGATGGGCACCAGCGAGCAGCCTTATCAGAACGAAGCCCAGCAAATCGTCCCGGTCGAGAAACACGGCTTGCAGCTCATCTCCATGGGCCTCCTGCTCAGCGACGACGCCCCCGTCATCGTCCGCGGCCCCATCGCCACCCGTTACACCCAGCAGTTCCTCCGCCAGGTCGCCTGGGAAAACCTCGACTACCTCATCCTCGACCTGCCGCCCGGCACCGGCGACATCCAGCTCACCATCGTCCAGACCGTCGCCCTCGACGGCGCCGTCCTCGTCACCACCCCGCAGGAGGTCGCCCTCATCGACGCCCGCAAAGCCGCCTCCATGTTCGGCAAAGTCAACGTTCCCATCCTCGGCATCGTTGAAAACATGAGCCACTTCGTCTGTCCGAACGACGGCAACATCTATCACATCTTCGGCCAGGGCGGCGGCGAGCACGAAGCCAGGCGCCTCGGCGTCCCCCTCCTAGCCAAAATCCCCATCGAACTCGCCGTCCGCGAAGGCGGCGACGAAGGCCGCCCCATCGCCCTTAGCCCCCCCGGCGAACACCCCGCCAGCGCCGCCTTCCAAAAGCTCGCCCAGCAAGTCCGCGCCCTCGTGCCGCTGGGCTAGGCCCAGCAGACGCCCCCAAGCCGCGCCAGGACTTCATAGTCAGGCGCCAGGTTTCATCATGCTCGCGCAAAGCGTGAAAACAGACGCAGTTGGCTCAAAATAAGACTGATACGAACTCATACGCCAAAACAACTGCCTGCGTGACGAAGGCAGTTTTGTCTGCCATCGAACGAGTTGTTTCCGCGACCGAACGAGTTGTCTCCGTCGCGGAGAAGGTCGCGTCAGCGGGGGCAACTGGGGCTTCCGTGCTGGCGGTCTTTACCGCGGACTGCGGACTCACCAGGGCAGCTCGCCGTCCTCGCCGAAGAAGCAGCCGCTGGGGGCGTCTGGCGGGAGGAAGGCGTAGCGCAGGAGGGTGGCGGCGCCTTCTTCGGGGCTGCGCGGGGCGCCGGAGCCGCCCATGTCAGTGCGGCACCAGCCGGGGCTGACGGCGTTGATGCGGATGGGGCTGCGGGCGATGGCGAAGTGCTTTGCCCAGGCCACGGTGAGCATGTTCAGGGCGGCTTTGGAACTGGCGTAGGCGGTGCCGATGTAGCTGCTGAACTCGCCCTGCGGGGGGACGCCATATTCAAAGGAGCCGAGGCCGGAGCTGACATTGACGACGCTGGCGCAGGGCCGGGCCGCGGCGAGGAGGGGGATGAAGGCCTGGAGGACGGCCTGGGGGCCGGCGACGTTGGTGATGAGGGTGCGGACGAAATCCTCGGGCGGGAGGGTGACGGGGTTGGCGTCGCCTCCAGGGTAGAGGCCGGCGTTGTTGATGAGGACTTCGAGGCTGTCCACCTGATCGCGCAGGGCGGTGGCGGCCTCGCGAATGGTGCCGGGGCGGGTGACGTCGATCTCGATGGGGAGGACTTCGCCGTCGAGACGGGCGGCGGCTTTTTCCGCGTCCCCAAGGAGGCGGGCAGAGAGGTAAACGCGGTGCCCGGCGGCGGCGAGCTGGCGGGCGCACTCCAGGCCGAGGCCGCGGTTGGCGCCGGTGACAAGGGCGGTGGCTTTCGTTTTCATACGAAGTCGGTGATGGAGCCGAAGTCGGCGTCAAAGAGACGGCGGTAGGTGCGGAAGGCGAAGCGGTCGGTCATGCTGGCGATCCAGTCGCAAACCAAGCGCGCGCGGACGGCGGCGGCCTCCGGCGCGGTGGCGGCGATGGCGGTCTCGACATCGGGTGGGAGGAGGTGCAAACCGCTGCCACCGGGCTCGATGTAGCGGGCTTGGAGGACATCGAAGAGGCGGGTGAGAATGAAGCCGGCCTTGTGGTCGATCTGCTGGAGCTGGGGGGAGCAGAAGACGAGGTCGAGGGCGATGCGCTTGTTTACGGCGGCCTGGGCGCGCATCTTCGGCTCGACGTAAAGCCGGAACTGATGGCGGCGGGTCATGGGACTGAGGAAGCCGCTCTGCTGCTCCAGGGTGGTGGCGCGGATGTAGCTGCCGATGGCGCTGTTCATTTTGCGCTCGACGCGGTTTTCCTGGATGGCGGCGCAGAGTTTCGTGATGTACGTGGCGCCGTCGGCGTCGAGCTCCTGCCCTTCCGCCCAGCGCTCAAGCCGGGTGGGGGTGATGAAGCCGGCGTGGATGCCGTCGGCGATGTCATTCAGGGAGTAGGCGGTGTCGTCGGCCCAGTCCATGATCTGGCATTCGATGCTTTTGAAGGCGTTGCGGGCTTTGCCGGGGGTGAGCTCAGGCGGAAAGGCCTCATGGCCGAGGGTGAAGCCGAGCCAGCGCTCCTGGTCGTCATAGAGGTAGTGATTGGCGGCGCCGCCGGCTTCGCGGTGGAGGGTTTTGTACTTGAGGACGCCATCGAGCAGGGCGCGGGTGGGGTCCATGCCCTCGCGGCTCTCGTTGAACAAGGTCTGGGTGAGGATGCGGAGGGTCTGGGCGTTGCCCTCGAAGCCGCCGTAAGGCTGCATGAGACGGTGGAGGGTGCGCTCGCCGGTGTGGCCAAAGGGAGGGTGGCCGAGGTCGTGGGCCAGGCAGGCGCTTTCGACGAGATCGGCGTCGATGTGGCAGTCCTCGCTGAGGCAACCGTCCTGCCGGCTCAACCAGCCGCAGATGCTGCGGCCGATTTGCGCGACTTCGATGCTGTGGGTGAGGCGGGTGCGGTAGAAGTCGTATTCGCCGGAGAGGAAGACCTGGGTTTTGCTCTGCAACCGGCGGAAGGCGGAGCTGTGGATGATGCGGTCGCGGTCGATCTGGAAGGCGCTGCGATACTCGCCGTCAAAGACCTTGCGCTCGTGGAGGGTCTCGATGTCGAAGGCGTTGTAGAAGCGGTTCGGCGGCGGCATGGGCAGCGCCAGACTACGGAGGCGCTGACGCGGAGCAAGCGGACTTGCGCCTGCAAGGAGCGGCGTGGCTGATGCGCCGGACTCGCCTGCTGTGACGCGGGCTTTGAGGCGCCAGCCGCGGATCAGGGTCCGGCTTTTTTCTCGATCGTGATGCGCGGCAGGTCACCCGAGATGCTCTTGAAGGCGTCGCTGAAGAAATTGCGGCCGGTCTCGTGCTGATGTCGCAGAGCCAGGCCCAGCACGGCGCCAAACAGGCAAACGCCAATCATCATCACCGTAGCGAGCACGGGCGAGCCTTCGGTGCCGGGATAGGCGCGTCCGCCGCGCATCTTCAGGCGATTCGCCGGCAGGCGCGGGCGTGTCCGCGGCACTGGCTCAGGCGGACGGCGGCGCACCGGCTCGTTCTCCGCGAGCTCGACGGCCACCGCGGATTGATCTTCGACGGCGGCGGCGGCATCCTGATCCTTCAGGTAAAAGATGGCGTGCAGATGGCCGAAGCTGACGTGGTCGCCATTCACCAGCATGGCCTCCTCAATCGGCGCGCCATTGACGCGGGTGCCGTTGCTGGAGCCGAGGTCTTGCAGATACCAGACGTCGTTGCGGCGCGTCAAGACCGCATGATGCGAGGAGACGGAGCCGTCGGGCAAATGCAGCACGTTGTCCTCCAGCCGTCCGATGGTGACGGGCTGCTCGGGATCGAGATGGTGCGGCGTGGCGGCGTCATCATCCGAAGAGAATACAAGGGAAGCCATGGGGGAAGTCGTTGAAGGATGGTGAGGGACAGGAGAAACGGCGCGAACCTTGGGAACCAGAGCCTTGAAGGAATCGTACTACTTTCCTGATGCAACGTTTATATTCCCGGTACAAGTTGCGCGAAGTGGATTCTTTCATGACAGCCGCTGAATTCTTCATGTCCCGACGCTTTTTCCTCCTCCTGGGCACTGCCGCCCTGCCCTTGCTGCTGCTTCCCGGCCATGCGCCAGCCGACGAGACGCAGGACGCGGAAGGCGCCGCGCAGTCCATGGTGCGTCCGCTGGAGAAAGAGGGCTACGTTTTCCGCGCCGAGGCCTGGGTCAAGGAACTGCGTCCGGAAATGGGCAAGGCGATCAAGGTGCAGCTTTTCAAGGGCAACGACTACCGCTTCTGCGTGGCCGTGCCGCCCAAGTCCGGCATCAAGATCACCGCTGCGGTGCTCGATTTTGAAGGCAAACCGGGCGGCCAGTTGCGCGTGGTTGAGCAGGGCTGGGGCCTCGTGCTCGAATACCAGCCCAAGAAAACAGGCGTGCATGTCGTCGCCATTCGCCAGCTCGAAGAAGGCCGCCGGAAGCCGACGATCTGCGCGATGGTGACCGGTTACAAATAAGCTGCCGCGCGAGTTTTTCGGAAAGCTCTTGCCTCTTGCCCTTTGTCATCAATGGATGCCGGCATCATGCCTGACAGCGTCACCCTCGGACTCATTCAAAGCCGCGCCTTTCCCTCGAAGGAGGAAAGCCTGGCAGCGCACATCGACTTGATTCGGGACGCTGCCAAACACGGCGCGCAGGTGATCTGCCTGCAGGAGCTGTTTTTGACGCCTTACTTCTGCAAGCGCGAGGAGACGGCTCTCTTCGACCTCGCCGAGGCCATTCCCGGCCCCACGACCGAGGCGCTGGCACCGCTCGCGCGCGAACTCGGCGTCGTCATCATCACTTCCCTGTTTGAGAGGCGCGGCCCCGGTCTCTATCACAACACCGCCGCCGTCATCGACGCCGACGGCAGCTACCTCGGCAAGTACCGCAAGATGCACATCCCTGAGGATCCGGGCTTCAACGAGAAATTCTACTTCACGCCCGGCGATCTCGGTTATCCCGTCTGGGACACCAAGTTCGGCAAACTCGGCGTGCTCGTCTGCTGGGATCAATGGTATCCCGAGGCCGCCCGTCTCGCCGCGCTGGCGGGGGCGGAGATTCTTTTTTACCCCACCGCCATCGGCTGGCTCAGCTCGGAGAAAGCCGCGCTCGGTGAGGCCCAGCACTGCGCCTGGGAGACGGTGCAGCGCGGCCACGCGGTGGCCAACGGCTGCTTCCTCGTCGCGGTGAACCGCACCGGCATCGAGGAAGCGACGGAGTTTTGGGGACAGTCCTTCGTCGCCAACCCCTACGGCCAAATCGTCGCCAAAGCCGCCGTTGACCGCGAGGAGATTTTGATCGTTGAATGCTCGCTGAAGGAAGTGGAGGATTTTCGGCGCATCTGGCCTTTTTTTCGTGATCGTCGCATTGACACCTACGCACCTTTGACCAAACGCTACCTCGATGAGTAAAGCTTTCCCGAAGAACCACCGCCTGCCCGCCGAATTCGAACCGCAGGAGGCAATCTGGCTGTCCTGGCCCACCAACAAGGAAAGCTGCCCGAAGACCTACAACCGGCTGCAGGACAAGTTCGGCGAGATCGCGGCCACCATTTCCCGCTACGAGCGCGTGCGCATCAACGCGCCCATGCTGGCCCACATGGGCATCCGCCTCTCCATCGCAGACAATGAGGGCGACCTCAGCCAGGTGGACATCTATGAGCACGCCACCAACGACGTCTGGTGCCGCGACCACGGTCCGATCTTCATCAAGGACAACGCCAGCGGCAAACTCGCGGTGACCGATTGGGAGTTCAACGCCTGGGGCGGCAAGTTCCCGCCTTTCGATCTCGACAACGGCATTCCGGAGAAGGCAGCGCAGGTGCTCGGCCTGGACCGCTACACCTCGAAGATGATCCTCGAAGGCGGCGCCATTGAGACCAACGGCAAAGGTTTGCTGCTCACCACGGAGGCCGTGCTGCTGAACAAGAATCGCAACGCCAAGATGTCCAAGGCGGATGTCGAAAAGGAGTTGAAGGGCATGCTGGGCGTGAACGATGTGTTCTGGCTCAAACAGGGCATTGAGGGTGACGACACCGACGGCCACATCGACGACATGGTGCGCTTCATCCGCGAGGACGCCGTGGTCTGCATGGTCGAGCCCAAGGACACGGATCCGAACCACAAAGTGCTCAAGGACGTGCGCGAGCGCCTCGACGACCTGCGCGCTCCGGATGGCTCCAAAATGGAGATCATCGAGATCGAGATGCCGCAAACCATCGAGGTCAAAGACTGGCGCCTCAACCGCCTGCCCGCCAGCTACGCCAATTTCCTCATCCTCAACAACGCCGTGCTCGTGCCGATTTTCGGCCAGAAGAAAAAGGACGCCCTGGCCGAGGACAAACTGGCAGAGTGCTTCCCTGGCCGTGAGATCATCTCCGTCACCGCCAAGGACCTCGTCATGGAAGGCGGCGCGCTGCATTGCATCGCCATGCACGAGCCAAAGGCCGGCTGATTGGGAAAAGGAAAAGTGGTGAACTTCAGGATGCCGCCTTGCGCTGCGCCGCTTTCTCCTGGATGGCACGTTGAATCGTCTCCGAGTTCAAAGCCTGCCGCAGCCAGAGCGTCAGCAGGAACAGAATCACCAGCAGCAGCGTGGTGATGTAGGGACCCGGGCGTTTGGGCAGGGAGCGCACAGCAGCGGGCAGAATGAACGAAAAAAGGGCCGGATGCAATCCGGCCCTTCAGAGATGGTTTGATTTGGAATGGCCACAGTCTCTAAGGACCGCAGCCACAATCACATCAATGCGCGCAGGTCGCGCAGGTTTTGCCATTTTTGGCAGCGGCTTCACAGCAGGCTTTCTTGTCTTTGCTTTCGCAGCAGGACTTGCAGTTCGAGCAGGAGGCGAGGGACAGCACGGAGGTGGCGAGGGCGAGGGTAAAGAGACGGATCATGAGCAAAAAGGGGTTGGCAGGTTAAAAAAAGAGCCCGGGTCGTTGCCGGCCCGGGCTCCGGTCATCATTTGTAGGAGCGGCTGCCCATGTCAACCATGGGAGGCGGCGGCTGCGTGTTGTTCTTGGAGGCGCAGGAGGAGAATCCAGCGGCCAGGACGACGGCGGCGAGGAGCACGAGGGTTGCTTTCATAGCGATGGATCGTTCGTTTTGTTGAGGTTCGAGATAGGCAGTTGCCTGCCCGGTTGCGCATTCCTATACAAGGTTGGTTGGATTGTAAACCATCAGCTTTCCTGGCACTGAAGATTTTCACGCGGATTACAGGTCAATCCAAACGGGGTCACCCACGCCGACCAAGTCGAACAGCTCGATCATCCCCTGATTGCACAAACGCACGCAGCCGTGGCTCGCCGGCCGGCCGATGCGGTCCTCGCCGTTGGTGCCATGAATGTAAACGTAGCGATCAAAGGTGTTGGCGTTGCGCGCTTCAACACCATCCAAACGCAGGATGCGGGTCAGCACCAAGTCCTCAGCCGTGTCCATGCCCGGCTGCCAGACGCCCACCGGTTGACGCGCTTTGAAGATGGTGCCCGCAGGCGCCCCATCGCCGATCTTCTCCCGGATCACAAATCCGCCGACGGGCGTTTTGAGGCTGCCCTCCGTGAAACCCGCGCCATAGGAGGAGGTGCTCACCGGCCAGGCCTTGACTTGACGATCCCCATCCCACAGGACGAGCCGCTGTCCGCTGATGGAAACTTCGATTCTGGGCCGCGTCAGTTGCATGTTGGAAGAAACTGCTTACACTCGCCGCCCCCCGGTTCCTTTGCAACCGGCCACCTCCAACCCCACCCTGAAATGAGTCAACTCAAGCACGTCGCCATCGTCGGCGCCACCGGAGCGGTGGGCGTCGAAATGCTGCGCTGCCTGGAAGAGCGTGCCTTCCCGGTCGGTCAGCTCAGTCTTCTCGCCTCCGCCCGCAGCGCCGGCAAGAAAACGACCTTCAAGGGTGAGGAAGTGACGATTCGCGAGCTGACATCCGACGCTTTTGCCGGGGTGGACATCGCTTTGTTCAGCGCCGGCGGCGGCATTTCCAAGGAATTCGCGCCGCACGCGGTGAAGGCAGGCGCGGTGGTGGTGGACAACTCCTCCGCCTTCCGCATGGACCCGAACGTGCCGCTGGTGGTGCCAGAAATCAACGGCGCCGATGTGGCTTCGCACCAGGGCATCATCGCCAATCCGAACTGCACCACCGCCATCACCCTGATGGCCCTTTATCCGCTGCATCAAGCCTTCGGCGTAAAGCGCCTCTGGGCCTCCAGTTACCAGGCCGTCTCCGGCACCGGCGCGCAGGCCATCGAGGAACTCGCCCGCCAAGCCCACGCCTGGGCGCAGGGCGGCCGCACCGCCTGGGACGACGCCCGCCTGCCCGAATCCGAAGCCTGCGTTTACCCGCACCAGATCGCCTTCAACGTGTTGCCCCATGTCGATTCCTTCCTCGCCACCGGCTACACCAAGGAGGAAATGAAGCTGGAAAACGAGGGCCGCAAAATCATGCACCACCCGGACCTGCGCGCCAGCGTCACCTGCGTGCGTGTGCCCGTCTTCCGCGCCCACAGCATCGCCGTCAGCGCCGAGTTCGAAAAGCCCGTCACCGTGAAAGCCGCGCGTGAAGTGCTGGCAAAAGCCCGGGGCCTGGACGTCATCGACGAGCCCGCCAATGCACGTTACCCGTTGCCGCTCGACATCGCTGGCAAGGACAACTGCGCCGTCGGTCGTCTGCGCCTGGACTGCGCGCTCGACAACGGTCTCGCCTTCTGGGTCGTCGGCGACCAGCTCCTCAAAGGCGCAGCGCTCAACGCGGTGCAAATCGCCGAGTGCCTGCTGAAGTGACCGGCTGACGTTGTTGCGTTCGCCGGCTTCACTCCGCCTTGCCCGCCCGCTCCATGAAGGCGCGGGCTTGGTTGGCGTTCAGACCGGAGCCGGGAATCTCGTAACCGAGAGTGTCGCCATTCGGCGTGAAGCCGCCACCATCGGCATCGACGTAGATCGGATTGTTGTAAGCGCAGGGGCGCATCCTAGCGTAGTCGCTGGTGCCGAAACCGGTCTTCATGTCGCCGTCCTCATCGAGCGCGACAACGATCAGGTGCGCGTCCTGCTGTAGAGGAATGCGCAGCTTCTGATCAAACTTCACCACACCGTCCTGGAACAGGCCGGGATGGGTTTTGCGGGTGAAGTTGAAGTCGGGATGAGGGCGGCTGTTGACGAGCACCTGGACGCGATCGACGTCCATCCAGTCGGTGCACTGCACGCGCACATGCAGATCGATGCCGCCAGTGCCGCGCACATCGTCACCAGCGATCTTGCCTTCGGGAGTGGTGACCTCAAGGAAGGGGCCGGTGCTGAGGATGATGTTGCCGGCCTTGGCGCGCGGCGCCAGTTCCGCCCAGTCGATCTTCGCCGGATCGTCGGTGCTGCTGGGCAGGTAGATGCGCCAGGAACCGACGCCGTTGCCATAGACGCTGTGGGCATCAGCCACGCCCACGGCGACCAGACGCCTGCCCTGATTGAGCAACTGGCGCCAGAGAAACTCGCGATTGTACGAGACCTTGGCCGCGAGCGCTCCAGGGGCGCGGGAGATGTTGAAAGGGGCCTCCGCGAGGATGTTGGTGCCGGGACCGTTTTGCGACTCGGCGCCGTCGATCATGCCGCCGACACCCACGAAACCGCCGTCGGTAATGCCGTCGCTGTCACGATCCACGAACATGTTGGACAGATCGGGATGGTTGAACTGGATCCAGCGGTCGGCGCGCTCGCCCTGCCAGCGGCGCAGGGTGATGGCGGTAATGCGCGGATCGTCATTCCACACCGGCGCGCCGCCATCTTGCATGAGCGAATCGGGCTCGAATGGAAAGGCGTTGAAATGCTGGCGGCGGCCGGTGAGTTCGACGCCTTTAACCGTTTTGATGAAGGGGGCGAGGCCGAGCGCTTTGATGGTGGGCTCCCAATCGAAAAAGCGGTTGTGCTCGGTGGTCGGAGCAAATTCAAGGTGCTCGGCCGCGATGTTGATGATGCGGCCGTCGGTGTCACAGACATTGTCGCCGCTCGGGGTGCTGTGGTTGTGGAAGTCGGAGCTGATCCAGCCGGTGGTGTCCACCAGGCGTTTCAGAACGCCAGCGAATTCGGTGATTTGTCCCGGCTCGACCGTGATCTCGCGCGCGAGGTGGCTGTATTCCGGACCGCGCACGACCACGACATGGTATTTGCCCGGGGGGAGCTGCTGAGTGAAGTGGCCGTTCTCGCTGTGATACTGGTCCACGCAGCCGTGGGCGCGCCACTTGGGTCCCAGGTTGAGTTTTGGCGCGCCTTCGCCCAACGGCTCGAAGTGCGCCTTGCAGGGCAGCGGCTTGCTGTCCTCGCCGGTGATGGCGAAGCGGATGCCGGCGGCAGGTGGCAATGAAATCGGCGGGATGGTCGCACCAGCCTCGACCACGTTGACATTGACTTTGCCATCGGAACGGCCGAGATCGGTCACAATCAGTTCGATGGGGCCGGCAGGAAGCTTCAAACTGAATTTGCCCTCCGCATCGGGGTAAGCTGGCACTTGGTTCGCGCCGTCAGGCACGAGAATGGTCGCAGTGGCGACACCCTTGCCATCCGGACCGGTGATCTGGCCGCTGACAAGGCCCAACCGGCCGTCCTTGACCGAACGGAATTCGCCGATCGCCTCAGCCGGCGAAGTGCCGATGGCAAAGAAGCGCGCGATGACAACTTCCTGCGCGGGTGCGAGCTCAAGGGTGTCGCTGAGCTGGCCGATGCCCGTGACCTCAAGCGCGCTGACGGCGTAGCCGCATTTGTGGGCAGGATTGATGGCATCCGCCCAGAAAATGCCACCACTGACCATGCCGGTGCTGTCGAAACGGGTGAAGTCGGATTTGGTGTTCACCTTCTGCGGCTTGTCGGTTTCGTTGCGCAGCGTGGTGGTGATGAAAACACCCTGCACGCCGTCTTTGACCCGGTATTCGTGACGCTTGAAAACCCCGCCGCCCAGCGCCGCGGTGGTGACGCTTTCCACCGCGGCGGAGTCCGGCTGGTCGGAGGCCAGGGCGCGCACGTAGGACACCGGTCCGTGGCCGCAAGGGCCGTAAACCACGAGTTGGTCGTTATTGGCGCCGCGCAGGCTGAGATCGTAAAGGCAGCCTGGGGTGATGCCGTCGTCGCCGTAAAAGGTGCTCATGTTGGCGCGCCGGTTCGGCAGGTTGGCGGAGATGACCGCCTCCACCTTGTCCGACCGCAGAACAAAGTCGCCACGGATGCCATCCGCCTCCTTGCCGCCGGGGAGTTCCGCCTCGCGTCCGAGCGCAGCCTCAAAGACCTCGGCGGCGCTGAGAGACGAGGCCGACAAGCAAAGACAGCAGAGAACACGAGAGAGATTGGAGTGCATGCGCCTATTCCGGCACTGGTAAACGGGCAACTCAAGCAGAAAAAATGACACTTGGAACCGGCATGGCTTCGCTGAAAGTCGGCATTGCGCCGAAGCGTTTTCAGTGGCATGACTATCCTCATGCATATTCCCTCCGTCATCGCTGGAATCGGACCTTTCGGCACCCCCGAATTGGTCATCATCGGCATCCTGATTCTGATCCTGTTCGGCGCCAAAAAACTCCCCATGTTTGCCCGCAGCCTGGGCAAGAGCATGGGCGAGTTCAAAAAAGCGCGTGAAGAGTTCGAAACTGAGCTGCACAAGGCTCAGGAAGAAGTCGAGCGGCCCACCATTCAGGAGCCCCGTCAAAAGCGGGAAACCGCTGAAGCCACCGGCAGGCCGGTTGGAGCCACCTCGGATTCCGAGGTCTGATTCCGCACCGCCCAAAACTGCCCCGCATGACCTGCTCCGGCAGTTTTTGGCGCTGTGTTTTGCTGGCAACAGCGCTGCCAAGCGTTCAGGTTTCGCCAGCCGCTGAACAATCGGCCGTCTTTTGCGCCTACAACGTGCGCAACTGGCTGGTGATGGACCGCTTTGAGAACAACGTGGTGGTCAAAGACGCCGCCAAATCCAACCAGGAAAAAACGGCGGTCATCCAGACGCTGACGGCGATCCGGCCCGACATTCTCGGACTGAGCGAAATCGGCAGCGCCGCGGACCTTCACGAAATCCAGATGCTGCTGAAACAAAGCGGCATCGATCTGCCACATTTTGAAGTGGCCCAGGGGGGTGACACCGCCCGCCGTCTGGGATTGCTGTCCCGTTTTCCAATTCGTTCGCGACAATCCCCGAAAGACCTGACCTACAACCTCGACGGGCGAGTCATGCAGGTGCAGCGGGGCTTTCTCGATGTGACGCTTGAACTGCCCGGCGAATTTGCCCTGCGCTGTTTGGGCGTGCATTTCAAATCCAAGCGCGAGGTTTTCGAGGGTGATCAAGCACTGATGCGCCGCCATGAAGCCGATCTGCTGCGCCGCCACATCGACCGCATTCTGGAGAAAGCCCCGGACTCCCCGCTGATCGCCTACGGCGACTTCAACGACTACCGCAACGAGCCCGCCCTGAAAGCCGTGCAGGGCTCACGCACTGGCCCGGGCTATCTGGATGACCTCCGGCCAGCCGACCATCTGGGTGAGGTCTGGACCCATTACTGGGCCACCGCGGATGTTTATTCGCGCATCGACTACCTTTTCGTCAATCGAGCTCTGAAACCGCTCGTGCAGCGGGAAGGCACCTTCATTTACCGCTCGCCCGACTTCGCGACCGCCAGTGACCACCGCCCCGTGGTCACCACGCTGAGCTGGCCGGCGGCGGCCGGCAAGTGATCCGCCCGCGGGCCTCAACCGCGGAACAGCGCGCCCATCTTTTTGCCGAGCAACACCGCTGCGCCGACGATGGTCACGGTCAAAAACAGCATGGCCCAAACTCCGAGCGCCGCGGCCAGATTCGGACCGCTGCCGAGCGCGCCGATGAGAGAGTAAATCGCCTTGGTAATCGGATAATGCGCCGTCTGCTGGGCCAGAATCATCGAGTCGCTCACCTCCAGCATGGCGAAGGCGAAGGCAAGCAGGCCGCCGGCCACCAAGTTTGGCGCCAGCAAGGGCAGCGTTACCCGCCACAGCGCCCGCTCCGGCGTCGCACCCAGATTTTGCGCGGCTTCCTCCAATGCCGGATTCACCTGCTGGAAACCTGCCGTGGCCGAGCGCACCACATACGGCAGGCGACGCACCGAATAAGCGATCACCAACAGCAGCAACGGATTCTCGCCCAGCATGAGAAAATGCAGCGAACCGCCTTCGCGCGACATGGCAAGGTAGCCAAAGGCCAGCACCAAACCCGGCACCGCCAGCGGCAGCATGGCCAGGGTATCGAGGATTTGCCGGCCCGGCAAGCGTGTGCGCACCACCACATAAGCGATGCCGACGCCAAGCACGAGATCGACCAGCATGGCCAGCGACGAGTATTTCAAGCTGTTGGCGATGGAGGCCAAAGTCAGTTCGTGCCCCAACGCGTCGTGATAATGACTCAACGTGAAGCCCGTGGGCAGCACGCTTTGATACCAGTCCGAAGCGAAGGAGAGCAGCACCACGCCAAGATGCGGCAGCACCGCCAGAAAGGTCACTCCCGCAAACAGCGCGGTCACCAGCCAGCCGCGCCAGGGACTCAGCGTCACCACTTCCCGCGCTGTGGTGGCCCGGCCGCCGCCGCTGGAGGAATGACGCCCGAACAGCACCTTGCCCAGCACGTAAAAGCCGGCGCTGAACAGCAGCATCACAAACACCAGCGCATAGGGAAACGGGTTGCCGCTGAGGTCGTTGATCGAGCGGAAAATCTGCACCGATGTCACACGGTCAAAATCAAACACCAGCGGCACGCCGAGCTCGGTGAAGGCCCAGATGAAAACAATCGTGCCGCCCGCAAACACTCCGGGCATGATCAGCGGCAGCGTCACCCGGCGAAAGCGCCGCCCGGGCGAGCAGCCAAGGTTGGAGGCCGCCTCCTCCAGTGCCGGATCAAGATTCGCCAGCGCCGCGGCCGCGTTGAGGTAAATGATCGGATAAAGATGCAGCACCTCCATGACCACGATGCCAAACATCTGCCCCTCCCCCAGCCAATCCACCGGATGCATGGCGTCCATCAGCCCGAGATTGATCAGCAGGCTGTTCAAGGCCCCCGCTTGACCCAGCATCGCCCGCACCCCGATGGCACCCACGAACGGCGGCAAAACCAGCGGCGTCAGCACCAGCGAGTTCAACAGCAGCTTGCCAGGAAACTGGCAGCGCACATGCAACACCGCCAGCGGCAGCGCCAGCGCCAAACAACCCAAAGTGGTCCACAACGCGATCCAAAAGGCGTTGAGCAACCCCTCGCGATAAAGCTCGTTGCGAAACACCTCGCGCACAAACTCGAAGGTGAACGCGCCGTCCGCTCCGCGAAACGCCGCCACCATCGTGCTCCAAATCGGCGCCAGGAAAAAGCAGGCGAAGAACACCGACACAACGGCGAATACGGTGATGCTCAGCTTGCGGTTCATCCGTGGTTTCCCCCCTTTTATTGCCCGCGCTGCGCCAGACTCGCGGCCAGCCGGTATTGCTTGCGAAAGGCATCGCCCAGCGTGCGCGCCAGCCGGGTCTCCTGCGCCTTGTCGCGACTGGCCAGGACCTGCGTCACCGCGCCCGCGGCGTTGTCGTAGTGAATCATGTCCAGGTCCTGCAGAGTCGCTGTGGCCTGTTGCGGAAATCCGGCGCGGTCCAGCGCTTCCCAGGCCGCGCACAGCTCGTCATGCGTGTCCACGCACATGATGCGGATCAAAAAACGAATGGCGTTGAACACCGGGCCGGTCCAATCGGCCTCATACTGAAACGCCTGCGCCTTTGCAAACGGTTGCTCGCCGCCATCACTCATGAGTGCCAGCCGCTCCGCCGTGTAGAAATCCCGCCGCACCGGCAGCCGCCGCAGCGCCACCGTGCCTGGTCCGCCCGGCTGGCCAGCGCGATATCCCCAGAGCATCTGCCCTTGGTCGGACAGCACGAACTCCATGAACGCCGTCGCCAGTTCCGGGTCCGGAGCGCCGCGCAGCATGCCCACGGGATCAACCGAGATCGCGGTGCCGCCCACCGGTGCCACAAAACCAATGCGCGAGCGCCCGTCCGCTGTCCGCACCTGCTCCTCCGCTGACCGCCCGTAGTAGTCGATGCACATGCCCGCCGCCGCCTCGCCGCGCAGCACTTCGAGAGGAATCTTCGCTGAGGAATCGGTGAAGTAACGCGCGTTGGCGGCGATGCGCTGAATCAGCCTCATGCCCTCGCGCCAGCCGGACTGGATCGCCTCGCGCGCCAGTTCCTCCTTTGACTTGCGAAAACGCCCCTCCTCCTGGCTTGCTTCCAACCGCGTCAACTGCTCCCGCATCTGCTGCTGGATCACCATCTCAAAGGCCTTGGTCACCGAGCCGCTTTTGGACGGGTCCGATAGCGCAATCTGCCCCATCAAACGCGGATCAGCCAAATCCTGCCACTGCTCCGGGTCCTTGCCGATGCCCAGCCGCTTCAGCACGTCCTTGTTATACACGATGCCAAAGCTCGACAAGCAAGTGCCGGCCCAGCGGTCCTCCGTGTCACGGAACGTTTCGCCGCTCAGATTCTCCGGAATGCCCTGGTCCGAAAACCAGTCCGGGTTCGCCTTCTTCACCGCACGCAAACCGCCGCTGCCATCCTTCGCCGCCGCCACCAGCACGCCCGCGCGCGCCTGCTGCTGGAAGTCATACGGACCGCCGCCGAAAAACAAATCAACACCGATGCCGACCTCCGAATCCAGAAACCCCCGCCGCGCCCGCTCCGCCGTGCCCCACGAAGACTCCGGCCCCTCACTGAGCTTCATCTTGCCGTCCAAACAGGCCTGCGCCAACTCCGTGGTCCATTCCCGGCCCAGTTTTTTTTCCCAGTAGTATTGGAAGGCGCTGGTGAAGTCGGATTTGAGCAGCAGCGCGATGTCCGAAGTGCCACCCGGCACCCGCCAATCGACAAACACCACTTCACCGGTCTTTTCTTTCCAGTGCCGCGCAAACGCGGCGCCGAACTCCCGGCGGATGATCTCGTGATGCGGCGTCATGATCACCAACCGCCGGTCGTAGCGCGAAGGCCCTGTCGAATCGGCGGGCCGCAGCAAAAACGGCCCGGCCAGCACCACCAGCATTGCCCCCAGCACAACCGCCTCTTTGCGGTGCCGGGCCAGCCAGTCCCGGCATCGATGCGAGACGCTCGGCGCGGTCTCCAGCGGTTCAGTCAGCGTCTCTTCCGCATTCATCGCTGTTGTTATTTGCGCAGGATCACCACGTCCTTCATGGCCACCATCAACTCCAAGCCGCTCTCGCCAGCGTGGCGCACCCGCTCCGGATTCATCTCCAGCACGCGAACGGATATCTCTCCCGGAAGCTGCAGGGTGTATTGCACCATCGCCCCCAGGTAAGTGACTCCGGCCACACGCGCGGCCAGGCGGTTTGGGGTGTCAAACAAGCGGTGAAAACTGAACGCCTCCGGGCGGATGGAAACCAGCACCGGCTGGCGCGCCGCCGGCACCCAGCCTTGCCCGCTCGGCCGTCCACGCAGGATGCCCGTAGCGGTCTCGACGTTGTAAAGGCCCGGCCGGCTGCTCTCCTGCACCACCGTGCCCTCGATGAAATTCGTCTCGCCCAGAAACTCCGCCACCATCGGTGTCTCCGGATGCCGGTAAACCTCCTCCGGCGCCCCCACTTGCACCACCCGCCCCTGGTCCATGATCGCCATGCGATCCGCCATCGACAGCGCTTCGTCGCGGTCGTGCGTCACGTAGATCGCCGTCATGCCGAAGCCTTTGCAAATGCGGCGGATTTCCGAACGCATCTCGATGCGCAGCTTGGCGTCCAGATTGGACAACGGCTCATCGAGCAGCAGGCAGTTCGGGTGAATGACCAGCGCGCGCGCCAGCGCCACCCGCTGCTGCTGGAGAGCTGCTGGATGCGCCGGCCGCCCAAGCCGCCGAGCTGCACCTGCTCCAGCGCCTCCTCGACGCGGTGAGCGATCTCCGCCGCCGGACGCTTGCGCTCCTCCAGGCCGAACGCCACATTCTGCGCCACCGTCAGGTGCGGCCAGAGCGCGTAGCTTTGGAACATCATGCCCGCCTCCCGCTGGTGCGCCGGCATGCGCGTCACGTCCTTGTCGTCAAAGAGAATGGAGCCTTCATCCGGCTCGTAAAACCCCGCGATGTGGCGCAGCAGCGTGGTTTTGCCGCAGCCGCTCGGCCCCAGCAGAAAAAACAACTCGCCCTCCCGGATCTCCAGGTCCACCCCATGCAGCACGGTGCTGCGCCCGAAGCGTTTGGTGAGTTGACGGATGGTGACGGAAACCATGGTGATGAAGCCTGCCCGGCTTGCTGGAAACGCCCGTCTCTAAGGCAATGCAGCCGCTGCCGCAACCCCCTGCTCGCCTGCCCGGCAAAAATTCCCGCCGCACGCGCGACCAACCCGCCCTTGCGTTCCTTCAACACGTATCCATCATCGGAGTCAAAGAACCACCAGCCATGATGCGCTTCAGCACCCTCATCAAAAACCCGGCCGACTGGATGCGCGGCAGCGGGCCGCATTCCGAGATCGTCATGACCTCGCGCGTCCGTCTGGCGCGCAACCTGGGCGACGCCCCCTTCCCTGGCTTTTCCCAGGAGCAGCAGCGCATCGCATTGCTCAACCGCGTCCGGCCCGTGGTGGAGGCCCTGCCGGAGATGAAGGACGGCTTCAGCGACGAGTACGGCAATCTCAGCAAAATCCGCAAGCAGGTGCTGGTCGAGCGCCACCTCATCAGCCGTGAGCACGCCGCCCGCTCCTCCGGCTGCGGGGTGGTGGTGGACCGCCGCCAGAGCATCTCCATCATGATCAATGAGGAGGACCACTTCCGCATTCAGGGCATCCGGCCCGGCCTCGATCTGCGCAGCGCCTACAACTTGGTGGACACCGTGGACAGCGAATTGGAAAGCGAACTGCCCTACGCCTTCAGCGCCCATTTCGGCTACCTCACCGCCTGTCCGACCAATCTCGGCACCGGCATGCGCGCCTCCGTCATGCTGCACCTGCCCGCGCTGGTTTTGACCGACCAGATCAGCCAGGTGGTCAAGGCCGTCGGCAAGATCGGCCTGGCCGTGCGCGGCCTTTATGGCGAAGGCACCGAGGCGCTCGGCAACCTGTTCCAAATCTCCAACCAGCACACCCTGGGCGAGAAGGAATCGGAGATCATCGGCCAGATTGAAAAGGTCATCGAGGGTGTGGTGCGCTCCGAAACCATGGCCCGCGCCAAACTCAAGGAGGACAGCCCGACGCACTTGCGCGACCAAATTGGCCGCGCTTACGCCATCCTCCGGCACGCCCACATCCTCAGCTCCAAGGAGGCGCTCAACCTGCTCTCCCTGCTCCGGCTCGGCGCCGATCTCGACATCGTGCCGGACTGCGACCGCAGCCTGCTTGACATGCTTTTGCTCGAGATTCAACCCGCCCACCTCCAGTTGCAAGCCGGGCGCGAACTCTCCCCGGAGGAGCGCGACATCATGCGCGCGGAAATCACCCGCATGAAGTTGCAATCCCTCGCTCCACCCGCTAACGTATCTCAAACCGAACCCCCACCCGCCACCGGAGGCTCCTTTCCGGGAGATCAATGATGAATAATTTCACGCCGCGCGCTCAACAGGTCCTCGCCCTCGCCCGCAAAGAAGCGGACCGCTTCAACCACAACTACGTGGGCACCGAACACATCCTGCTTGGCCTCATCAAACTGGGCCAGGGCGTCGCCGTCAACGTGCTCAACAAGCTCGGCCTCGACCTCGACACCGTGCGCATGCAGGTGGAGCAGCAAGTCGGCTCCGGCCCCGAGACCAAGATGGTCGGCAACATCCCCTACACCCCGCGCG
>CAZKMS010000081.1:0-24362 GCA_964553805.1 uncultured Verrucomicrobiaceae bacterium | reverse complement strand
GCGGGCGGAAAAAATCCGTGGCCACACTGCGGGCGAGACGCTGGCTGAGGAGGGACGACATGGGTTGTTCTTTTCTCTTTACCCCTCCGCCAGTTTCCCCTCGCGCAGGTGCAGGCGGCGGTCGCCGCGGGCGGCCATTTGGGTGTCGTGGGTGACGACGACGAGGGTCTTGCCGGCTTCCTCGACGATGGAGAGCAGCATGTCCATGACGGCGGCGCCGGTGGCAGCGTCGAGGTTGCCGGTGGGTTCGTCGGCGTAGAGGATGCCGGGGTCGTTGATGAGGGCGCGGGCGATGGCGACGCGCTGCTGCTCGCCGCCGGAGAGTTCGGTGGGCAGGTGGTCGAGCCGGGCGCCGAGGCCGACGCGGTCAAGCAGTTCTTTCGCGCGCGCGGTGGCGTCGCGTTTGCCGATCCAGGCCGGCAGGACGACGTTTTCAAACGCCGTCAGCTCCGGCAGCAGGAAGTAATGCTGGAAGACGAAGCCCATGCCGCGGTTGCGCAAGGTGGCGCGCTCCTTGGCGCTGGACTGGTAGAGTGACTTGCCATGCACCAGCACATCGCCCGAGGTGGGCTTTTCCAGGCCGCCGAGCACGTAGAGCAGGGTGGTCTTGCCGGCGCCGGAGGCGCCGCAGAGGAAGACCTTCTCGCCGGGATTCACCTCCAGATCGACGCCGCGCAGCACATTGAGATCATGGCCGCCGAGGTGGTAACGGCGGTGAACGTCGCGGGCGAGCAGCGGGTGGGCGTGGGCGGGCATGCGCGGCATCATGCGGCGGACGTTTCAAAGGCGCAAGCACGCGCGGCGGTTTCCAGCCAATTGAAAAAATCACGGAGAATGCAAAAATAACTTCAAACTCATTGATTGTTGAGGTTTAATAATTAAAATTCTGGCAGTTGCACTTGCCATGTCCTCCTCCCGTTCAACCCCGGCATCCAAGGCCCGCGCTCCGCGCGGTGTTGCGGGGAGGGCTCGCGGCAAGGTGGAGCATGAGGTGAATTACACGCCGGAGACGCCGAAGATCCGGGAGGAAAAGAAACGCGCCTTTCGGCGTGCCGGTTTTCGCAGCGCGGTCTGGCTGGTGATGCTTTTTGGTTTGGTTGCGCTCGCGGCCGTGACGTGGCGGCAGACGATGTATCGCAACCCGCGCTTCGGTTTGAAGGAGGTGACGGTGCTGACCGAGGGCGCGCTGCGGCCGGAGAAGCTGGTGCGTGAAATGGGCTTGGTGGAGGGCATGGACACGCTGTGGATCGATCTGCGCACGCTCACCGAGAAAGTGGAGCGCCTGCCGCAGGTGAAGTCGGCGACCGCGAAACGCGACTACCAGGGGCGGATGGAGGTGACGGTGGTGCAGCGCCGGCCGGTGGCCTGGCTTGAGTGCCACCGCCTCGGGCTGCACTCGATGAAGAGCGGCTTTGGCTGTCTGCTCGACGAGGAGGGGGTGGCGATGCCTTGCGATGTGATTTTGAAGGATTACACACGGCTGCCGGTCATCCGCTACGAGGAACTCAGTCAAGTGCATCCCGGCCTGCCTGTGCGCGATCTGCAGGTGCGCGCCGCCTTGCGGCTGCTGGGAGCCATGGAAAAGCGCGTGGAAAGCGGCATGAGCATGCTGGTGCGCTGCGAGATTCCCGCCAAATACGCGCTCGTCGCGCGTTTTGAGGACGGCATGGAAGTCACCTTCAATCCGGACGAGCTTGAGCGCCAGTTGCCTCGCTTCGACCGCGTGATGATCGAAGCGCGCAAGCAAGATTGGAAGATCGCCACGCTGAATCTGCTGCCGGACGACAACGTTCCCGTCACCTTCCGTCAGCAGCCCAAACTCGCCGCCAAGCGCTGATCCCTTTTCCAACCACTTTGACCCGCTGACTCGTTTTTTGCTCTCATGGCCCGCACCACCATCTACGCTGGACTCGAAATCGGAACCCACAAAATCTGCGTCGTCGTCGGCGAGGCCAAGCGCGACGGCTCCATTAAAATCCTGGGCGTGGGCGAGGCGCCCTCGCGCGGCGTGCGCAAGGGCGAGATCGTCGATTTCGACAAGGTGCAGGCCTGCCTCAACGATGCCCTGGTGCGCGCCGAAGACCGCAGCGATGTGATGATTCGCAATGTCTTCCTCAGCGTCACCGGCGCGCACATCGAGAGTCTCAACAACGTGGGTCGCCACCGCCTGCCGGAGGATCAAACGGAGATCACCGAGGACGATGTGGAGGAGGCGAAAGAGATCGCCCGCAACGTCAACATCCCGCAGCAAAACGTCTTCCTTCACAGCATGACCCGCCAATACATCGTGGACGGGCAGGAGGCGGTGCGCCAGCCGATCGGCCGCGAGGCGCGTTTCCTGGAGGCGGACTACCACATCATTCACGGTGTGCGCGGCCGCGTGCAAAACGCCATTCGCTGCGTGCGCGAGATCCCGCTGGAGGTGGAGGACGTGGTGTTTGGCCCGGTGGCAGCCGCGCAGGTGGTGCTGGCGCGCGAGGCCAAGATCCAGGGCGCTTTGATGATCGACTTCGGCGCCGGTACGGCGGACTTCGTGCTCTATCGCGACGGCATGCTCACGGCCTCCGGCTGCATTCCGCTCGGCGGCGATCACATGACCAACGACATCGCCATGGCCCTGCAGATTCCCAATGGCCGGGCGGAGAAGCTCAAGATCGAGGAGGGCAGCGCCATCTACGAGGACGTGCCGGAGGATGATGTTTTGCAAATCGAAGACGACACCGGCCATGTCATCGGGGAGGTGCAGCGCGCCTTTTTGAACGAGGTCATCAGCCTGCGCGCGCAGGAGGTGCTGGAGCAGATCAAGGCACAGTGCGAAGCGCATCTGGGGCATCTCGGTGCGGGCGTTTACCTCACTGGCGGCGTCAGCCTGCTGAAAGGCATTGACGCGGTGGCCCGGGATGTGTTTGGAATGAAGATCACCAAGGTTGGCTCCGCGCCGGTGAGCGGTGTCGCCGCCACCTCGGAGAATCCGAAGTACTCCACCCCCATCGGCCTCATTCGTTATGCGCAAATCCTCGACAGCGAGAAACCCTTTCTTTCCCCGCTGACGCGGTTGAGCCGCAAGGTGAGCGAGATGCTCTCCGCCATCACCTTTTCCTGATCCAACTCCTTCCCACACAACCAACAACACCTCAAACCGTCTACTGCCATGGTCGAATATCACAGACACTCAGACGCCCCCGCTGTCAGCGAGGGTCCGCTTAAAGTTGCCATCGTCGGTGTCGGCGGTGCCGGCTCGAATGTCCTGGATCGCATCACGCTCGATCGCACCATGGAAGGCGCGCTGGTTTGCATGCACACGGACGTGCGGGTGCTCGGCCACGCCATGGCGCCAGTCAAGCTCCAGCTCGGCACCGAACTGATGCGCGGTGTCGGAGCCGGCGGCGACCCCGATCTCGGCCGTGAGGCGGCGCTGTTCTCCCGCGACGAGATCCGCAAGTCCCTGGATGGTCATCAGATCATTTTCATCTGCGCCGGTCTCGGCGGCGGCACCGGCTCCGGGGCGGCGCCGGTCATCGCTGAGATCGCCAAAAGCACGGGCGCCCTGGTGCTCGTCGTTGCCACCATGCCATTCAGTTTCGAAGGGCGCCGCCGCGTGATTCAAGCGGAGGAAGCGCTCGAGCTGCTGCAAAAACGCGCCGATGCCCTCGTGCTGTTTGAGAACAACCGCATGGGCGAATTGATCCTGCCCAAGGACGGCATTCAAAAGGCTTTCAGTGCCGCTGACCAGCTCATCTCGCAAAGCCTGCGGGCGGTTTCCACGATGATCTCGACACCCGGCTTGGTGAAGCTGGGACTCGATGACCTTACCGCCGCGCTTGCCGCCTCCAATGGCCGCTGCCTGTTCGGTTTCGGTGAAGCGCGCGGCAAGGACCGCGGTGCCGAAGCCCTCAAAAAAGCGCTCAAGAGCCCGCTCATCGATCAGGGCCGCCTGCTGCACCAAGCCAAAAACTTGCTCGTGCATGTCGCCGGTGGCGAGGGCATGACTCTGGTCGAAGTTGAAGCCATCATGAAGCAGATCGGCCGCAATGTGCCGGACCACACCCAGATTCTTTTTGGCGTCGCCGTCGATGACAAGCTGGGCGACTCGGTGGCAGTGACGCTGATGAGCTCGCTCGGCGCTGAGCAGTTGCAAAATTATGCTCAGGCCGCGCGTCCCGCCGCTCGCATGGAGCAGCCGGCGCCAGTGCGCAACGAACCGGCTCCCGCCGCCAAAGCCCCGGCCAGTCCGCCGCCCCTGCCGGTCGCGGATGATGAAGACGAGCCAGAGCGACAAATGAGCGCGCCGCCGGCGTCTGCCGCGACCGTTGCCACGCCATCACGTTCTGCGGCTGCTGAGGCCGCGGACTTGTTTGCCTCTTCGGCGGTCATGACCGCTCCGGCGCCAGTGGCACGCGTTGAAGCCCCGCAGGAAAAGAAGGCACCGGTCCAAGAAGAAGTGGTTGCCAGAACCCAGGCTGAAATTCCGGATGAAGTGACTTTGGAACCGTCCGCTGCAGCAACTCACGAAGAGATCGAAGAAGCGCCGGCTTTCGAAGCTGATGACGAGCCAGAGATCACAACCGCTGCAGCTCCGGCAGCGGCAATCGAGCCGCCTCCAGCGCCGCGTGAAATGCCACGCGAGGAACCTGAGCCGGTCCGCGAGCGTGAAACCGCCCCCGGCAAGCGCGGCGGTGTGCTTTCCAACGTCATCGGCCAAACTTCCTCAAAGGGGGATGACGACATGTTCCAGAGTGGCGACGAGGGCCGCGGGCGTTTCAAAAACACCGAACCCTCGCTAGTCGAGGGCGAGGATCTCGATGTGCCCACCTGGATGCGCCTGCGCAAAAAACTGCAGCGCTGAGAGCGATTCCGGCAAAGGATCGAATCGGGAACGAAAGTCCAAAACGAGGGCTGCATGCCGCTGCCGACTGTAGCCGGGGTCTGTGACCCCGGGGGGGATACGGCGCGTGGGGTGGCCGGCCTTCACAGAGGCGAGGTACAGGGCCTCAGAATGGCATCAGGCATGAATGACGCGTGGCTTTGAATGGCCGACAGTCCCGCAGAGACGCAACGGCGCCGAGTTGGAGAAATACCCAAATGCCCAAAAACTCCGCGCCTCAGCGCCTCCGCGGGAGTTCCAACCAGTGTCCGGCTGCTGAAAGATCACCAGTTCCAGAGGCGATTGTTTGATGTTCAAAAGCGGGGACAATCCGCCTTCTTGATTCAATGCCGAACCCAAGCCGCGCCTTTATCTTCCTGAGTCTCTGCGCGTTTGCGAGCGCGGCGGAGGATGGCGTCGTTTTTTTTGAGAACGAGGTCCGCCCGCTGCTGGTAAAGCACTGCTATGAGTGCCACTCGGAGGAGGCGGGCAAGCAGAAGGGCGGGCTGCTGCTGGACCGTCGCCAGGGCTGGCAGGAGGGCGGGGATGCGGGGCCGTCGATCCTGCCGGGCAACGTGGAAAAAAGCCTGCTCATTCACAGCCTGCGCTATCTGGATGAGGACCTGCAAATGCCGCCGAAGTCGCGGCTGCCCGATGCCGAGATCGCGATGTTTGAAAAGTGGGTGGCCATGGGCGCGCCGGATCCGCGTGACGGCGGACTGACGGGCGCGTTGCGCCAGGACCAGATCGATTTTGACGCCGCGCGCCAGGGCTGGGCCTTCCGCCCGCATCAGGCTCCGGCGGTGCCCCAGGTGAAGGGCACAGCTTGGCCGCGCTCGGAGGTGGATGCCTTTGTGCTGGCCGCGTTGGAACAGGAGGGGCTTCAGCCCGCGCCGGATGCGCGGCCGGAAATCCTGGCGCGGCGCCTGCACTACGACCTCACCGGCTTGCCGCCGCCTGCTGAATTTCAGGGGTCTGATTTTGATGTGGAGGCGACGGTGGACCGGCTGCTGGCGAGCCCGGCTTTTGGCGAAAAATTTGGCCGGCACTGGCTGGATCTGGTGCGCTACGCCGACTCCAACGGGGGCGATCGCAACTACACTTACTACCAGGCGTGGCGGTATCGCAACCACGTCATCGGCGCCTTCAATCGCGACCAGTCCTACTACGACTTCATTGCCGAGCAGATCGCCGGGGATTTGATGGAGGCGCGCGACGAGGAGGAGCGGCGCGGCAAACTCATCGCCACCACCTTTCTCGCGCTGGGGCCGAAAATGCTGACTGAGCGCGACAAGGAGAAGCTCAATCTCGACACGGTGGATGAGCAGATCGACACGCTGGGGCGCGCTTTTCTGGGTCTCACCGTCGGCTGCGCGCGCTGTCACGATCACAAGTTCGATCCCTTCAGCCAGCGCGACTACTACGCCATGGCCGGCTTTTTCCGCTCCACGCAGGTCGTCATGGGCACGCGCAACGGCTGTGTCAACGTGGCCAGTTGGGTGGAGCAGCCGCTGCCGCAGCCGGGGCCGGCCTATGCCGAGTTGAAGCAGAAAGTGGAGCGCCTGGAACTGGCGATGCGCCTGAAAGTGGAGCGCGACTTCATGGAGACGGTCGCGGGCAAGGCGGTGCTTAGCAAGCTGCCGCTCGCTGGGGTGATCTGCGACGAATCCAGCGCCGAATTGGTGGGCGACTGGAAGCAGTCCAGCCTGTCATCGAACCGGTTCGGCGCCTTTTACGTGCATGATGATCGCAAGGATCGTGGCGCGAAGAAGGCGGTGTTTTGCGGCTCGCTGCCGGAGACGGGGGTGTATGAGGTGCGACTGGCGTTTCCCGGCAAGCCCAACGCCGCGACCCGAGTGCGGGTGGTGGTGGAAGCCTTCGACGGTGTGCACGAGCGGGCAGTGGACCAGTCGCGCAAGCCGGCCATCGGCGGTTTGTTCGAACCGCTCGGGCGGTTTCACTTTGAAAAGGGCGGGCGCGTCAATGTCATCATTCACAACGAGGGCGCGGACGGTTACGTGTTTGCCGACGCGGTGCAGTTTGTCTCGGAAAAGGACATCGAGCGCGAGTCGCTGGCGCTGGCCATGGCCGAAGGCAGCACGGCAGGCGATCCCCTGCTGATGATGAGCAGCGCCTCCCTGACCAAGGAGCTGAACAAGCAGATCGACGAACTCAAGGACGCCGAGCTGGCCATGGCCCCGCGCGATGCCGCCGATGCGGGTGACGTGCATCTGCGCGTGCGCGGCGAGCCCAACCAGCTCGGGCCGCTGATTCCGCGCGGCTTCCCCACCGTGCTTGCCGGGGGCGCCGATCCCGCCATTCCCGCGGGGTCCAGCGGCCGTCTGCAACTGGCTGACTGGCTGGTCGGCGCGGACAACGCGCTTCTCGATCGCGTCATCGTGAACCGGGTGTGGGCTTGGTTGTTTGGCCGTGGTCTGGTGGCCACGGTGGACAATTTCGGCGGGCAGTCCGCCGGTCCCAGTCACCCCGAGCTGCTCGATCATCTGGCCGCGCGCTTCCGTGCGCAGGGAGGCTCCATCAAAACGCTGGTCAAAGAGCTGGTCATGAGCCGCGCCTACCAACTGGCCGCCGCGGGGGATTCGTCCCTGGCGCAGGCCGACCCGGAGAACAAGCTGTTTGGCCGCCGCTCCTACCGCCGCCTGACGGCCGAGGAAATCCGCGACAGCCTGCTGCACTTGGCCGGGCAGTTGAACCGGGAACCCGCCGCCGCCACCGCGCTCGACTACGGCCAGGATCTCGACAAACCGATGAGCCTTGACGACGAAAAACGCCGCGCCGTGTACCTGCCTGTCGCCCGCAACAACGTCCTGCCCGACCTGGAAATCTTCGACATGGCCAACCCCGAAATGGTGGCCGGCGACCGCCCGCTGACGACGGTGCCGACCCAGGCGTTGTATTTGCTCAACAGCGATTTCGTGCAAACGCAGGCCCGTGAACTCGGCACGCAAAGCTACGCCCAGCCGGAGCCCGCTGTCTGGCTTTACCAAACCATCCTCGGCCGCCGCCCCGCCGCGCCCGACCTCGACCGTGCCCAGGCCTTCATCGAATCTTTTCCCGGCCGCGCGGACGGCCTGAACGATCTCGCCCATGTCCTGCTGGCTTCCACGGAGTTTTTGTTTTTGGAATGATGGTTTCTCGACCCCATGAAACCTGAAAAGATGATGCAAGCCCGTATCAAAAAGACCTCCTCGATAACACTCGGTGTCATTTGTCTTCTGGTGACGATCACAGTTCCCGTTCTCGCGGGCTTTGATCGGGCGGGGGCAGATCCTAGTGACCCTGGACGAGACTGATTTGACAGACGATCAGATAAACCGCGCGCTCAACGAAAAAAGCTCAAAAATTCGCAATCGCCTCTTGCCAGAACGCATCGCGCTTTCCCCGTGAAGCCAGGCTCCGAGGCCATAGTCATCCCATAGGATGAGCAGCGGTTTAACCCCGGAGGGGTTGCCCATGAATAGCCGGGGGTCGAATGACCCCCGGATCGTGACAAGGAATCAAACCCAGTTTGTGAGGGCCAACCCCGGAGGGGTTGCCCAATGCTTGGATAATCATCGACAAGCCCAACGATTGCTTGACGCAGATGGCGAGTTTTCTCCGCATTGGGCAACCCCTCCGGGGTTGCAGCTCATGGGGAATTGCGGCGTATCGTTCCGGGGGTTTCGTTCCTCAACCCCCGGCTACTCATGGGGAACCCCTACGGGGTTGCTGTCGCGGAGATTGCCGCTCGCCCAACGGTTTATCGCCGGTTTGACGGAGAAGCCCGCAAGGTCAGGCTGAAACGCTTTCCTTACGCCGTGATCTATTGGCTGGAGATGAAGAGGTGTTGAACATCATTGGAGTTATGCATCTGCACCGTGAACCGGGCTATTGGCATCATCGTGCCGGCGGGCTTGGCCAAGGTCATGACAAATGGTGCGCCCGTTGCAAACAGCGCGCTCCCGCCGGCGTTGATGTAAGACAAGCATTCCATCCGGTCATGTCCCTCCCCACACGCCGTGACACCCTCAAAGCCGCCGCCTGCGGCTTCGGTTCGCTCGCCATGTCCGGCATCGCCACGGCGGCGTCCTTGCCGCGCGGCCTGCATCACCTGCCGCGCGCCAAGCGGGTGATTTTCCTGTTCATGCAGGGCGGCCCGTCGCAGGTGGACACCTTCGATTACAAACCGCGCTTGCAGGCCGAGGACGGCAAACGTCTGCCCTTTGCGCCCGCGAAGAACCTCGACCCCAGCTCCACCAGCCAGGCCAAGCTGCTCGGCTCGCCGTGGCAATTCCGCCAGCACGGTGAAGCAGGCCTCTGGGGCAGCGAACTCTTCCCCGAGGTGAGCCGGCATCTCGACGACCTTTGTGTGATCCGCTCCATGCAAAGCAAGGGCCAGTCGCACGGCCAGGCGGTGTGCATGATCCACACCGGCTCCGACAACTTTGTGCGCCCCTCCATCGGCGCCTGGGTCAGTTACGGGCTGGGATCCGATAACAGCGACCTGCCCGGCTTTGTCAGCATCAGCCCGCCCGCCACCCACGGCGGGCCGCGCAACTACGGTGCCGCCTTCCTGCCCGCGGAGCACCAGGGCACCACCGTCGGCCGCAGCGGCAAGCTGGCGGAGGGGGCCGGTTTTCGCTACCTGAAGGCCAGCGGAGATGCCGGCGCGCAGGAGCGCAAAATCAGCCTGCTGCAGGCGATGAACCGCGAGCACCTGGAGCGCACGCGGCACGCGCCGGTGGAGGGCATGATTCAGTCCATAGAGCTGGCTTTCCGCATGCAGCGGGAGGCGCCCGGTGTGATGGACCTCAGCGGCGAACCCGGGCACATCCGCGATCTTTACGGCATCGGCCGCGAGCCTACGGACAATTATGGCCGCCAGTGCCTGCTGGCGCGGCGCTTTGCCGAGGCCGGTGTGCGCTACATCCAGGTCTCAACCCCGAACGTCTGGGACCAGCACTCGAATCTCGTCGGCGGCCACAGCAAAAACGCCGCCGCGGTGGACCGCCCCATCGCCGGCTTGCTGGCGGACTTGAAGCAGCGCGGCCTGCTGGAGGATACCCTGGTGGTGTGGGGCGGTGAATTCGGCCGCACGCCCATCGTGCAGGGCAGCAATGGCCGCGACCACAACCCGCAGGGCTTCACCATGTGGCTGGCGGGCGGCGGGGTGAAGCGGGGCCTCGCTTTTGGCGAAACCGACGAGTTCGGTTACTACGCGGTGAAGGACAAGGTCCACATGCACGACCTGCACGCCACCATTCTTCACCTGCTCGGCATCGATCACCTGCGGCTGACTTACCGCTACGCCGGCCGCGACTTCCGTCTGACGGACGTTTATGGCGAAGTGGTGCAGGGCATCCTGGCCTGAGCGCGCGCTTGAAGACAGGCTTGCCCGCGGATCATCCCGGCCTAGCATGGCGGCTTTCCATCATGCAGTATCTTTCCACCCGCGGCCAAACCGCGCCGCACTCGTTCTCCGAAGCCGTCGAGGCCGGTTTGGCGCCGGATGGCGGGCTGTTCCTGCCGGTGACGCTGCCGGACCTCGCGCCGCTGTTGCCGCGCTGGGCAGATCTTGGTTATGCGGAACTGGCGGCGGAGTTTTTCCAGCTTTTCGCTCCGGAAATCCCGGCCGAGGAGTGGCGGGATCTCACGGCGCAGGCCTATGCGCGTTTTGATTCGCCGGAGGTGGCGCCACTGCGCCAGCTCGATGCACGAACCTATGTGCTGGAGCTCTTTCACGGGCCGACGCTGGCGTTCAAAGACTTCGCGCTGCAACTGCTCGGCTTGCTGTACAAACGCCAGGTGCGGCAAAGCGGGCGGCACATTGCTGTGCTGGGGGCGACTTCGGGCGACACCGGCAGCGCCGCCATTCACGGCTGCATGGGACAGGACGGCATCAGCATTTTCATTCTTTATCCGGACGGGCGCGTGGCGCCGCTGCAGGAGCGGCAGATGGCCTGCACGGGCGCGGGCAATGTCTTCGCGATCCCGGTGCCGGGCACGTTTGACGACGCGCAAAGTTTGGTGAAGGAGGCCTTCGCGGACACGGCGTTTGTCGAGCGTTGCGGTTTGTCTGCCGTTAACTCGATCAACATCGCGCGCGTGCTGGCGCAGTCGGTGTATTACATCTGGGCCTGGCTGCGGCTGCCGCCGGAAGTGCGGGAGACGGCGGAGTTCGTGGTGCCGACCGGCAACTTCGGCAATGTGCTGGCCGGCTGGCTGGCGGCGCGGATGGGTCTAAAAACCGGCGGCTTTCGCGTGGCGACGAATCAAAACGACATCCTCTATCGCTTCTTCACCAGCGGCCGTTACGAGGCGGGCGAGGTGCGGCCGAGCCACGCGCCGAGCATGGACATCCAGGCGGCGTCGAACTTCGAGCGCTTCTTGTATTACCTGCTGGAGGGTGACGGCGGTTGCGTGCGGGAGGTGATGGCAAAGATCAAAGCCGGCCAGCCGCTGGAACTGCCGGTGCCGGAGTTGGGCTTCCGCGCCTCGCGCATGAGCGATGAGGAGATTTCAGCCGTCATCGAGCGTGTCCGGCGCGATCACGGCTACGTGGTGGACCCGCACACCGCCTGCGCTTTCACTGACATGCGTGCGGATGTTGTTAGCGTGGTGCTGGCCACCGCCAGTCCGGCGAAGTTTCCTGATGTGGTGACGCAAGCCACGGGCAGTGAGCCGACGCATCCCACGCTGGAGGCGCTGAAAAGTGAGCCGCTGACGCGGCATCCGCTGCCTGCGGAGGTGGAGGCGGTGAAGGCCTTCATCACTTCGCAAGTTTAACGTCAGCGGCCGTTCCGGGTTTGACAGCGCCGTTCGACTTTCGACACTGCGGCGTGCGCGGCCTTTGTCTGCTTTTGAGTTCTCTGCTGCCAGTGGATGCGGCGGCGAACGCGATCACGACACGCCAGGACAGGGTGGGCACATTGCTCAACGAGTGGGCGGCGGCGGGCAGCGCGGCCGGACTCAGGGCCATCACCTATGAAAACCGTGACGATGGCCACTCCATGCTGCCGATGCATTTTTGGCCGGGGCTCAAGACGCACGAATTCACAGCGGAAGAAAAACGCGACGGACTTGTCAAGGGACCCGCCCGGAAGCTGCGCGAAGTACCAACGATCGGCAATTGCTCAATGGCCGCGCCGGCGGATCGCGGCGGCAGTCTGGCGCGCCTTTTTTTCATGCAGCCCGACGGAGCGCGCTTCCTCGCCGCGCAATACCTTTCCAACCAGCTCTTCATTTACCCCGAGCACCGGGATCACGATCCCGGCGGCAACGGGCAAGGCGATGGCTGGGGTGACCTGTATCCGCTCAACAGCCCGTCCGTCCTCATCAGCCAGGGCTCATCCGGTTCCGACCAAGCGTTGTTGCGCGTGGCCTTGTCCACGCTCGCGGCGTTTCCGCCGGACACGCAAAGGCAACTGATCGAGCATCGCCTGCTGATGCCGACCGTGCAGCAGATTTTGCGACGTCATAACCGGGTGGTCGAGAGCGATGAGGATTATCTCAGCGGCAAGGCGCATCCGGTGGTGTTTGCAGACGGCTTTTTGGATGAGGAGAAAATGGTCAACGCCGCGCATGCCATGCTGCCGGGCGCGATTCCTCCACTGGCTTTGATCGAGGTGTTGCAGGAAAGCGCGTTCGAACCTGGAGCGCACTTCTTTGAGCCGGCTGAAATCCATCCGCACAAGCTGGCGGACACGCCGGTGGCCTGCGCTCGCGTTTTTCGCGGCAACTTGTCCGAGTACGAGCTGACGGTGAGCGCGGCCAAGAGTCTCGATCTGATGAAGCGGCCGTTGAAATTGCGGGTCGTGGTGTTGCAAGGGGACGCGTCGCAGGTACGCATCGACTACAACCCGGAACGACCGCTCGCCAAGCTCACCCTGCGCTGGCAGCCGCCGGCGCTGACCACGTGCCCGGAGGCAACGGTGCGCTCGCACCGGGTCGATGTCGGCTTTTTCGTGGACAACGGTGTCAGCTTGTCGCCGCCTGCGATTCTCAGCGTGTACATGCTGCCGAACGAGCGGCGCTTTTATGATGAGCAGGGGCGGGTCACGGAAATCCATTACGCCGCGCGCAATCCGGACCTTGGGTTGCCTGTGGGCGCGGGGGACTCGCGCTGGCTCAGCGTCCTGGCTGCTTGCGCGCGTGCTCCGGAGGGCTTGCGCGGCACCCTGATGGAGCGCGCATTTGAGCCGGAGGAAATGCTGGAGCTGCGGGTGATGCTGAATGAGCTGGAAACCTTGCAGCAGCGGGCTGAGAAACTGGAGAAGGAGGCTGCGGGCAAGGAGGAAGCCGTGAAGGCGCGCCGGAAGTTTGAGGACACGTTGCGCGCGCGTTTGGACAGCAAGCTGCCAGGCACGCGCCGGCTTTCGGTGCGGCGCACAATCGAGACCGCCTTTCATGCCATCACCAAGTTCACCGACCTTTATCCTGGGTTCCAAACCGAGATTGACCGGCTGGCCCAAGTCGCACCTGCAGTCAATGCGATGGTGCAACTGCGTACGGAGGTGACGCACCTCATGGACTTGGGCATCCTGCTGCGCACGGCAGAGGGCCTGGTGGCGGCATTGAACGATGAAGGCACACGCAGCGAAGCGGAGAACGATGCATTGAAGGCGGTCAATCTCACAGTGCTGAGTCACGCGCTCTATCCTGAGGCGTTGCAGCGCAAAACCGGCCCCGCCTGGGTGGATCCCCGTTTGGCCACGATCAAACCCTGGCGCGATGTTTTGCGTTACGACGAAAGCGGCGAGCGCACCGGCTGGACCCGGCACCAGGGCGGCCGCATCACCTGGTTCGACGCCCAAGGCCGCTGGCTGCCGGACGGCCCGGGAAAAGACGCGCGCGCCGTGCCGGTGCGCTACGAGCCGGATGGCAGTGCTGGTCTCAAAGCGGTGCCAGTAGCCCAGTAGGTGCTCGCCAGAGATTCACTCTGCCCAATATGCAGGCTTGCAGGAGACGGGTGTTTTGGGGATGATGCGCCGGTGGAAAGCCAACTAATCTGTGCGGGTGCTCTCCTCGTTGGGGGATCGTTGTGCGCTCAGTCTGCTGCCAACCTCATTCCGTTTGACCGGGAGGAGATTCACCAACTCATCCGCGAGGCAGCGGTGGGAATCGAGAAGGAGCGGGCGGGCGTCAATGCGCGGGCCGAGGGACTGGCGCGCCGGGTGGAGGGGATGCTCGCCCGCAAGGAACAGGCTGAGGCACTGGCTGAAGCGGCTCCCCAACGGGCTTTGGCGAAGAGGATGACGGTGCTTGCCACGCAATTCGATGTGGGCACCGGCGTCTCTGCCATGGGCGGTTTCTTCGAAGTGACAACGGGTGGCAAGGTGCAGCGGTATGAGGAACTCGAAGCCGGGCAGGCCCAAGGCGTTGAGGAAGTGTGGCGGCTGCTCGAATTGGCGAATCTAGCTGATCTGTTGCGTTGGCCGGAGAAAGAAAAAAGCCATCGGGCCGCTGCCGTGGAGGCCGCTCGCAAGCTGGCCGCGCGCGAGCCGCAGGAGCCTGGAGCACAGGTTGCGCTGGCCATGGCGTTGGACTGGGGAATCGAAAAACGCCAAGTGATCGAGGCGGTGCTGGAGCGTGACGCCGGCGAACCGCTGGCACGGCAGATGCTGCTGGTCCGCCAAGTGGACAAGGCACTGGAAAGCGCGGTTTTGCGGAAGGAAGTGCCGCTGGAGGATGAAGAGACGGAGGTGATTCGCGGCCTGTATGACCGGCCCTTGTCCGAAGCGGAAAGGCAGACATTGAAAAGTTCCTTGGAGGCATTGTGGCAGCATGCGGAGTTGGTCTTGCAGGAGGCGCGCCAGCGCGGCGACATGCGGGCTTATCTCAGAACGCTGACCCTGCTGCAAGCGATGGATGCGAAGACGCAGATGGTGGAGACTGCGGCCAAAGGTGACCCGGACGAAGGCTTTTTGCTGTTCCAAGCGCGTTGCTCGTTGCTGACTACAGTCACGGTGATGTCCATGATCAAAGCACGTCATGTGCGCGATCTCCTGGCAATGGCGGGCGACGATCCGGAGATGGTGGGCCGGATTCTCTTCCTGGCTTTGACGAGTGGAATGATGGACACAGCGGCGCGCATGACCGCGGGCCGTGAAGCATCGGAGCTGCCCCTGGAGCTGATCGGAAAGCATTTTGCCCGGTTGGTGGAGATGGCCGGGGCAGGCGGGGATGAGCGGGCGGCGCGCGCCGCGGAGGCCGTGGCGGCGGTGGAGTGGGTGATGTACGTGGCGCTGCGCCGCGAACCCTATTATTGGGAAATGCTGCCGCGAGCGATTCGGCTCGCCCCCTGCCTGTATCGAAATCTGGTTTTGCTGACGGCTTGGAATGCGTCACAGCGGGACTTCGCCGCCTTGGGCGCGCTGACTGAGATGCGGATCGCGCTGGCACCCAATAGCCAAGCGCACCGCGAGCGCGCCGCGTCCTGTGTCAGGCTGGGCGACTTCGCCGCCGCGCACCGTCATTTGGATGATTGTCTAAAAGAAGCGCCCGAGGATGTGATGCTGCTGAATCAAAAAGCGGTCACCTGGCTGCGTGAGGATCCTGCCGGTGAGGGGCTGGCGAAAGCGGCGGCCATTTATGATCCGATCCTGTCGCGATTGCACCCGCATCTGCTGGACTTGGAAGAGGCGGAGCGCGAAGTCCTGGCTTGCAATGTTGCGTTGTTTCTGGTGCTGAGCGGGAAGGACGATGAGGCTGAGGCGCTGTTGAAAAACGTGTCCGCAGCCAAGTTGTTGAGCGAGGAGAAGATCAAGCTGATCCGCGAGCAGCTTCGGGTCCCGACCTCGATTTGACGGCGACCATCGTTGCATTGCCGCAGTCACTCCGCTCCCCGCTGTTGAAGATAAAGGTGCTGGCAAAGCAACAGGCCGTCGATAACCCCTTTGCTCGCCCCACTTCGCACTCTTCTCTCGACTTTGTAGCCCAAATGCGTCCCATATGTGCTATGCCAGTCAAAGGAGCCGTAGTCAGAGCCCGTGTGGATGCGAAGCTCAAGCGTGATTCAGAGGTTATCCTTCGTCAGCTTGGCCTCAGCCAGACAGAGGCGATCCGTATGTTCTTTACCCAGATTGTCCGGCGGCGGGGCTTGCCGTTCGCGGTCACCCTCCAACTAGACGAAAACGAAGACTTGCTGCTACCGCGTTCCAAGCGGCAGGCGGCGATCGACAGCCTTTATGACACCTGAACCGGGAGAGGTTTATCGGGTGGACCTGGGCCTTGCAGGGAAGGTTCGTCACTTCATCATTGTCTCCGCATCTAAATCTCGAAAACGCTAAAGATGAAGTTCACATTCGGGCATGCTGAGCAGGAGCGCATTGAGGTTGATGTGCATGGCTACGAGCGGGCAGCAGTCGGCGAGTATTGGGACGACAACTGGCTGGTGGTGGATATGCGAATTCAGGCTGGCGGATTTCGCGGCAAGGCGTCGGCGACTATCATCACGAGTGAGTTGACCCAGTTCTTGTCAGAGCTTCGCCCACTCTTTGAGATGTTGAGTGGTGTAGCTGAGTTTGCCACGTTGGAGAATCAGTTGAGCCTCCGATTGGTAGGCGATGGCAAGGGGCACATCGAACTACAGGGCGAGATTTCAGATCAGGCAGGTGTTGGCAATCGTCTCCACTTTACGCTGCAATTTGATCAGTCACAGCTGGGCGCATCCATTCGTGAGCTTGAGAGAGTCACGTCTGAGTTTCCTGTTCGGGCAGGCTGACGAGAAGGAGAGCTTACCGACGCTTCTTTTTGAGAGACAAATCACTCCGCGCCGGGCAGAGGCACCTGGCTGGGGTGCATGAGGTAGGCGATGAGGTCGCGGATTTGCTGGGGGGTGAGGGGGGTGAGCATGCCCTCGGGCATCATGGAGGCGGGGAGTTCCTGGCGGTTGGTGATGTCGTCGCGCTCCAGGGTGAGTTTTTCGGTCATCGTTTTCAGCGTCAGGGTGCGCTGGCTTTGCTGGCCGACGACGCCGCTGAGCACGCGGCCGTCTTTGAGGGTGAGCACGTTGAGGCGGAAGTCGGCGGCGACTTGCGCGCCGGGATCGACGATGTTTTCCAGCAGGTAATGCAGGCTGTCGCGGCCGGCGCCAGTGAGGTCGGGGCCGAGCTCGCCGCCGTGGCCGTGGAGGCGATGGCAGGTGGCGCAGGCGGTGTTGTAAAGCTGGCGGCCGGCGGCTTTGTCGGCAGTGGCGAGCACGCCGGGTTTCAGTTCGGCGGCGAGCTTTTCCATGAGCGCTTTTTTGTCGCCATCGGATTCGCGGGTCTCGCCCCAGACGTGGGCGAGGCGCTGGCTGACGGCGTCATCGCCGAGGCTGCGCATCTGGCGGGCGTGGAAGGCGGTGATGGCGCTGCGCGGGATGGCGCCGGAGTCGATGGCGTCGAGCAAGGCGAGCGCGAAGACGGGACGGGTGGTGAGCACTTCCAGCAACTGGGCGCGCTCGGTGTGATGGAATTTGCGGTAGGCTTTCACCAGGGTCGCGGCGGCTTTTTCATCGCCAAACTGCGAGAGACCGGTGGCGGCGGCGGGGTTCAGGTAGCGCTCGTTGATGGTTTGCTCGCAGATTTTGCGCAGGTCCGGCGGGCGGGCGCCGATGAGTGTTTGCAGGGCGGCTTTGCGTTGGGAGATGCTTTGCTCCTTGTCGGCGACGATGCGTTTCACTTCGTCGAGGGCGCGTCCGTCGCCGAAGAGGGTGCTCAAATCGCGGACGGCGGTGGCGAGTTGCGGATTGCTTTGCAGCTTGGCGGCGAGCGTGTCCCAGGCGGCGGGTTTGGTCGCCTTGCGCCAGCCGGTGAAGGCGGCGCTCGTGCCGGTGAGGATGTCGGTTTGAAACGCGGCATCGGCGCTGGCAGCATGGGTGAGCAAGGCGTTCAGCGGCTCGGACCGGGTTTCGATGTCCTCGGCGAGCCGGCGCGCGGCGCTGCGGCGGGTGGCGGGCAGGGCGCACTGCTGGGTGAGGGTGGCGAGCGCGGCGGGATCGCTGTCGGCGAGTGGGATGAGGCCATACCAGATCATCAGCGGCAGATTGTGATCGCCCGCATCCTCGGTGTGGGCGACAAGTGGTTGCGCGAGCGCGGCCCGGTGCTCGACCGGCAGGCGCTGCAGAATGGAGGCGAGGGTGAGGCGGACGAGGCTGGAGGGATCGTCTTTGGCGAGACGGGTCAGCTCGGGCAGCAGGGCCTCCGGCTTGGGCGCGGGAGCGTGGTCCTTTTGCTCGCCAAAACGGGTGGGGCGCGCGCTCATGAGGGTGTCGAGCGGCCAAGTGTCAGTGAGCAGACGCAGCGCCCAGACGCGCAGGTGCTCGTTGTCGTGATTGAGCAGGCCGCGCAGCAGGGTTTCATCGGCGGCGCCGATGACGTAGAGGGACCAGAGCACGCGCAGTTGCAGAACGGGATCGTTTTTTGACGCGTCAAAGAGCGCGTGCAAGGCGCTGGCGGCTTCGGCAATGTCGGAGTGGCCGGCCAGCTCGACGCGGGCTTGGCGGGGGAACCATTCGTTTTGATGCGTGTGCAAAGCGGTGAGTTCGCTTGCGCTGAGTTTGCTGAGATCGACCGGGACGGCCTGCGTTTTGCCGTGGGTGATTTTGTAGATGCGGCCGCTGTTGCGATGCACGCCGTCGCGCTCGTGGCACTCGCCGGTGTCGCTCCAGTCGATCACGAAGACGCCGCCGTCGGGGCCGTAGCGCAGGTCGATGCCGAGGAACCAGGCGTCGCCGGTTTTGAAAAAGTCGGGGCGGTGACGCGCGATGTAGCCGGAGCCGTGGCGCTCGACGTGCTCCTGGTTGGCGCGGCGGCCGTGCTGGTTGAGGGTGAAGAACTGGCCGCGGAACTCGGCGGGCCAGTTGCCGGCGAGGTAAAACATGGCGCCGATGTGGACGTGGCCGCCGCCGAGGGAGTCGGCGGCGTTGGCATCCTTGCGCTTCGCCGTGTCCTGCCAGCCGAGCGCGGTGTCGAAGTGCCAGTGGTCGGCGTGGAAATCGATCAACTCATAAGCGCGCGGGTTGGGGTCGAGGGTGTGGGCGCGGACGAAGTGGGCGCCGGGGGTGGCGTGCCAGAAGTGGCCGTTGACGGTGTTGACGTAAAACAGCTCGCCGTGCTCGTTCCAGTCGTGGCCCCAGGGGTTGGTGTTGCCGGAGGTGAGGGTTTCAAAGACGTGCCGCTTCGGGTGGTAGCGCCACATGCCGCCGCGCACGGGAATCAAATCTTCCGGTGCGCAGCCGGGCAGGCCGACATCAGCGGCTCCGGTGGCGCCGCAGCGGCCGTAGAGCCAGCCGTCGGGGCCGAAGCGCAGGCCGTTGACGAGGTTGTGGTAGCTTTCCGGCGGCACGTGGAAGCCCTCAATGTGGGTGACGGGCGCGCTGTCCGGCACGTCGTCGCCATCGGCATCCGGGATGAAGACCAAGCGCGGGCAGGCGGCCACCCAGACGCCGCCGTGGCCGATCTCGATGCTGGTGACCTGCTGCAACTCATCGGTGAAGACCTTGCGCGAATCGAAGCGGCCATCGCCGTCCTTGTCCTCGAAGATGAGGATGCGGTCGCGCAGGCTCAGGTCGAAAGCGAACTCGCCATAGGTGTAGCATTCCGCCACCCAGAGGCGGCCGCGGCCGTCCCAGGCCATGGCCACCGGGTTGTTGACCTCGGGCTCGGCGGCGCTGAGCACAGCATTGAAACCCTCCGGCAGCTTGATCTGGCGCAGCGCTTCCCCGGGCGTCAGGAATTGCTCCAGCTTGGTTTCGGTGTCGAAGGGCTTGGGGAAATCAGCCGCCAAACCGGTGGCGGCGAGCAGGGGCAGGGCGAGGGCAATTCGAGTCATGCAAAAACGGGGAAGAAATTCAACGCCCCCGTTCGCAATCTCTTGCGGACTCAGTTGGGCGCGGCGCCGTCGTGGCAGGTGGCGATGTGGCCGCCGCCGTAGGGCGCGCCGAGGCGCTGACCGACGAGCATTTCGGGGAACTCGTAGCGCTGGGTGTTTGCCGCCGCACGCGTGCGGGAACGCGCGGTCAGCAGCAGGGTGGCAAGTCCGCCCGCGCCGAGCAGCGCCAGAAACGTCCACAGCACTGGCCGCTCGGGTTCCTGAAGCAGGCGCGCCGCGTTTCGCCGTTCCTGTTCGAGGCGTCGTATTTCCGCCATCCACTGGCCGGTGGCGCTGAGCAGCTTGGCATCGATCGAGCCGGCCGGGCTGGCGCTGGCTTTGGCCAGCGTGGAGCGCAGGGTCTCGATCATTCGCGCCAGCGGGTAGCGCTGCCAGAGTTCGGGGGAATGGGAGATGCCGAGACCGTTGCGGCCGCGCTCGACCAGGATGAGGGCCACCGGACCCTGCCGGCCGAATTCGCGGCGGGCGAGGCGGGTGGCGGCGCGCATGGTCATGCCGGGATCGACGTAAGGAATGGCTTTCACATGCAGCCGCAGGCCGGTCTCCTCGGAAAAGGCCTGCAAATCGCGCTGCAACGCCGCGGTTTGGGCCGGGTCGAGCGCGCGTGTGGTGTCGTCCACCCACAGCGGTTCGGCAGCGGCCAAACCGCTGGCGAGCAGGGCCAGCGAGCAGCACCCAGCGAATCGGCGCAGGAGTCCGGAAAACATCGAGCAAACGGAACCATTTCAAGGCTTGGAGCGCAAATGATTTGGCCGTTTTTGAGCGAGCTTGTGAAATTTTTCACAAATTCGCCTTGCCGCTTTTGGCGCGGCGGGGATAGTCGCTGCCAAGCCATGCCCACCGTCACCCGCGAATACGAAGCTCCGGACGCCGCCGCCAGAACGGCCCGGCATTTGGAGGCTTTGGAGGAGACCACGACCGACTTGGTGGGGGAAAAACTGGTGCTCAACATGGGCCCCTCCCACCCGGCCACGCACGGGGTGCTGCGCTTGGTGCTGGAGCTGGATGGCGAGATCGTCGAGAAGGCCGACCCCGACGTCGGCTACCTGCATCGCGGCGACGAAAAAATCGCTGAGAGCATGCATTACAACCAGTTCGTGCCTTACACGGACCGGCTCGATTATTTGGCGCCTCTGGCCAACAACGTGGCCTATGCCTGCGCGGTGGAAAAACTGATGGACTGGGAGTTGCCGGAGCGCGGCCAGGCCCTGCGTGTGATCTGCTGCGAAATGGCCCGCATTTCGTCCCACCTGCTCGGCGTCGGCGTCTTTGCCATGGATGTCGGGGCGATGACGGTTTTCCTTTACACCTTCAACGAGCGCGAAAAAATCTACAACCTCTGCGAGCAGCTCACAGGCGCGCGTTTCACCACCAGCTACACCCGCGTCGGCGGCCAGATCCGCGATCTGTCGGACGACTTCATCGCCGGGTTGCGCAAGTTTTTGGACGAGGTCGAGCCCGTGATCGACGAGGTGGACAAGCTGCTTTCGAAGAACGCCATCTTCATCGGGCGCACCCAGGACGTCGGTGTCATCAGCAAAGCGGATGCCATCGCTTACGGCCTCACCGGGCCGAACCTGCGCAGTTCCGGGGTCGAGTTTGACATGCGGAAAAACCATCCGTACCTCGGCTACGAGAAGTATGAGTTCGACATTCCGATTGGCGTCAAAGGCGACTGCTACGACCGTTATCTGGTGCGCATGGAGGAGATGCGGCAGAGCGTGCGCATCCTGCGTCAAGCGCTCGACAACCTGCCCGGCGGGCCGGTGAACATGGCCGACGCCAAAGGCTTGCTGCCGAAGAAGGAAGGCGTGCTGATGAAGATGGAGGAACTCATCCACCATTTCATCATCGCCACCCAAGGCATCGACGCGCCGCCTGGCGAGGTCTATTTCGGCGCGGAAAACCCGAAGGGCGAACTCGGCTTTTACATCTGCAGCAAAGGCGGCGGCGTGCCGTATCGCCTGAAAATCCGCAGCCCCAGCTTCATCAACCTATGCATCCTGCCCAAGCTGTTGAAAGGCGGGATGCTGAGCGACATTCCGTCCATTCTCGGCAGCCTCGATTTCGTCATGGGCGAGTGTGATCGCTGAAGCTGCTGCGACTGAATTCCTTTTCGAGATTGCATCATGGCTTTTCAAGTTCCCGCTGAGTTGGAGTCCAAAATGGACGAGGTGATCACGCATTACCCTGTGTCCAAACGCAGCGCCGTGCTGCCACTGCTGCACCTCATCCAGCATCATTTCCGCTACATCAGCGAGGACGCCGTGACCTGGGTCGCCGCCAAACTCGGCCTGGAGCCGATTCAAGTGCTGGAGGTGGTGACCTTTTACCCCGGCTTCCGTCAGACCGTGCCTGGCAAGTATCACATCCGGGTGTGCCGCACGCTGTCCTGCGCGATGGCGGGCAGTTACGAGTTGATGGAGGCACTCTGCAAGGAGGCGAACATCGATCGTTCGCACGTGGATCATCACCACCCGATCGCGGTCAGCGAGGATGGCAAATACAGCATCGAGTTCGCCGAATGCCTGGCCTCCTGTGGCTTCGGACCCGTGTGCATGGTGGAAGATGATTTCCACGAGAAGGTAGAGCCTGAAAAGGCCGGCGCACTGCTGGCGCAGTACTCCGCTTGAAGGGCATGTGCACACGCGTCCCGCGTGCCGCAAGAAGCGTCTTCGCCTCTTGCCCTATTTCCACGCGAAACCCAGACAAAAGCGCGGTTGAGTGTGCGGGCCGGACTTGGATCGGTGTTGGACTTCGTCCGCAAGCACTCTGAGCGATAAAGGCGATCTTGAGCCTAAATTCAGAAATGAAACCGCGGATGACGCGGATGGACGCGGATCATGAAGGCGTTGCAGCAAGGCTTGCATCTGACAGAACCGTGGGGCGACCGGCCCGGTCGCCCTTCACCTGCCGGGCGTGCCAGCGGCTCGCCGCCACGGGCGGCAAGGTCTTGATCGCAAGCCGCGCCTGCCCATGATGGGCCGGATGCCGCGTTTTTCCCTTTCCTTTTTGAAAACCCTCGGCCCGGGCCTTGTCGTCGCGGCGGCGGGGATTGGCGCGGGAGATGTGATCACGGCCACGGTGACGGGAGCGCGGTTCGGCACGGCTTTGGCTTGGGCTTTGCTGGCCTGCGTGGTGCTGAAGTTCGCGCTCAACGAGGGGCTGGCGCGCTGGCAGCTTGCCACGGGGAGCACGGTGATTGAGGCCTGCGCCCGGCGGTTGCCGCGCTGGGTGAGCGCTTATTTTTTCCTCTACCTGCTGCTGTGGACGTTCTTTGTCGGCGGCTCGCTCTCCAGCGCCTGCGGGCTGGCGGGGCACAGTTTGTTTCCGCAAATCCCGGTGTGGGTCTGGGGCGTGACGCATTCGGTGGTGGCGGCGGCGCTGGTGCTGCTGGGCGGCTTTGACGTTTTTGAAAAGGTGATGAAGGTGCTGGTGGCGGCGATGGTCACGGCGGTGCTGATCTGCGCCGTGCTGCTGGGGCCGGACATCCCGGAACTCCTGCGGCATCTCGCCTGGCCCGCGTTGCCACCCGGCTCGGGCAAATCGGTGCTGGGCATCTTCGGCGGCATCGGCGGCAGCATGACCATGCTTTGCTACGGCTATTGGATCCGCGAGAACCACTGGAGCGGCCCCGGCTGCAAAAGCGCGATGCGCGCGGACTTGCTGCTGGCCTATGCGGTGACGTTCGTCTTCGCGCTGGCGCTGACGGTGGTGGCGGCGGGCTGCAACGCGGAGGTCACCCAGGGCAGTGGCATGGCGCTGGAAGTGGCGGCGCGGCTGGAGACGGTGCTGGGACCGGCGGGACGCTGGGCTTTCCTGGCCGGGTTCTGGTGCGCGGTATTTGCCGCCATGCTGGCGGTTTGGCAGGGCGTGCCTTATTTGTTCGCGGATTTCATGACGCGCCGCCCGGCGGGTGTCGAGGCGGAGGCGGTGGATTTGAAAAAGACGCGAGCTTATCGCGGCTATCTGCTCTTTCTCGCCGGGCCGCCGCTGGTGCTGCTGGTCATGGACAAGCCGGTGGCGGTGGTGGTGCTGTTCACCGTCATCGGCGCTTTCTTCATGCCCTTCCTGGCGGCTCTGCTGCTCTATCTCAACAATCGCCGCGACTGGAACCGCGCCTTGCCCAACGGTCCGCTGCACAACCTGGCGCTCGTCATCGTCATCCTGCTCTTCGGCTGGATCGCGCTGGCGGAGGTGCGCGATGTTTTTTTCAAATCATGAATTCCTGCATTATCATCGGCGGCGGCATCGTGGGTTTGGCCACGGCTTTGAAGGCGCTGGAGCGGTTCCCGCGCGCGCGGCTCACGCTGTTGGAAAAAGAGGAGGGCTTGGGGCGGCATCAAAGCACGCATAATTCCGGGGTACTGCATTGCGGACTTTACTACCGGCCAGGCTCGCTCAAGGCGCGGCTGGCGGTGGCGGGCATCCGGGAGATGGTGGCTTTTTGCCGCGCCCGTGACATCCCGCATGACATCTGCGGCAAGCTGGTGGTGGCCACGCGCGAGGAGGAACTGCCGCGCCTGGACGAACTGTTGCGGCGCGGCGCGGCCAACGGGTTGACCGGGCTGAAGCGCATCGGGCCGGAGGAAATGAAACGCATCGAGCCGCACGCCGCCGGTCT
>CAZKMS010000080.1:0-24775 GCA_964553805.1 uncultured Verrucomicrobiaceae bacterium | reverse complement strand
TCATGGGCTATCATCATGTGAAATCTAAACTTTTCCAGTCCATCATCTATTACCGAATGGAGGCAAATACCGCCATCGTGGTGGCTATCCTTGATGGCCGCATGAATCCCGCCAAACGCGACCACATTCTCAATCGCCGCGCCTAACCACCGCAAAATGCCTCTCTTCGACTACAGCGCCCTCTCCGCCTCCGGCCAGACCATCACTGGCAACCTCCAGGCCGCCAGCCGCGCCGATGTCTTTCGCAAGCTCGAATCCCAGGCGTTGACTCCTGTGCGGGTCAACGAACAAGCCTCGGCCAAGTCCGCCGCAGCCGCAGCCGCCAAGACAGCCGCCTCACTGGAGCCGGTGAAGCTCAAGCGCGCGCAAATCATCCTCTTCACCGAGGAATTGGCCGACTTGCTCGACGGCGGCCTGCAGATCGACCAGGCTCTGCGTGTCATGCAGGAGCGCCAGGAAGCCGCCGCCCTGCGCCGCATCGCGGGCATCCTGCGCGAGGAATTGCGCGAGGGCTCCACCGTCGCCAAAGCCCTCAGAAAAGCCTCGCCCAGCTTCGACGACCTTTATTGCAATCTGGTAGCCGCCGGCGAGGTGAGCGGCTCTCTCGCCAGCATCCTGCGCCGTTTGGCCGGGAACCTCAATGTGATGGCGGAACTTCAGGCCAAAGTAACCCAGGCCATGATTTATCCCGCCTTCCTCGTTGGCGCCTGTGTCATTCTGCTGACCGTCTTCATGACTTTTATGGTCCCCCAGATCACCGATCTTCTCGCAAAAAACGGTCAACAACTCCCTTTCGTCACCCGGATCCTCATCAGTTTCAGCACCTTCATCACCAACTGGTGGTGGGTGATCTCAGCCATCATCATCATCGCTGCCCTCCTTTTTAAAGGCTACATCAACACACCAAACGGCCGCTTCTGGTGGCACCGCGCCAAGTTGCAGCTTCCTCTCTTCGGCCCCGTCATCGCCACGCGTTTTTACGCGCAATTCGCCCATTCCCTGGGCAATCTCGTCAGCAATGGCGTGCCGCTGCTCAACAGCATCCGTCTCGTCTCCAAAATCTCCGCCAACGTTTTCATCCAATCCCTCCTCGCCAAAGTCACTGCTCTCGTCTCCGAAGGCTCTCCCTTATCTTCCGCTTTGCGCAAGTCTGGCCACTTTCCCATGATGCTGGTGGACATGATTGCGGTTGGCGAGCAGACCGGCCAGCTCGGCAAGTCACTCGAAAAAACCGCCATCCGCTATGACAAGGAGCTCGACAAACGCATCAAACGCATGACCGCCCTCATCTCTCCTGTCATCCTCATTTTCATGGCCGTCGTCGTCGGCATCGTTGCCTTCTCCATCGTTGCGGCCATTTCTCAATCCGTGTCCGGCATCCGCGGCCGCTCGTAAAAAAGAAGCTATCAAACTGCCAGACACCAGGTTTCCCCTTTCTGTTCATCCTGCAAATCCCGACATCCTGCCCAAACCCACACGCCATCCGTCATGAAGCGCACCTCCAAACCCGCCATCCCGCATCTGCAATCCGCAAAGGGGTTCACCCTCATTGAAATCGTCATCACCCTGACCATCATTTCCATCCTCGCCGCCGGCTCCATCTATCTGCTCAAGGGTCAGGTGGACTCGGCAAAGGAAACCCGCATTGACAGTGACCTGTCAGCCATCGGCATTGCTCTGCAAAGCTACGAATCCCGCGCCCTCCGCATGCCTACCACCGAGCAGGGACTCGCCGCCCTCGTCGAAAAACCCACCACTGAACCCATTCCTGAGCGCTGGCGTTCTTTCATGGAGGAGATACCCAAAGATCCCTGGGGCCAGCCCTACAAGTACCGGTATCCCGCCGTCAACTCCAAAAAAACTTATGATCTATACTCTGTGGGCGCGGACGGACAGGAAGGAACTGAGGATGACATCGGCAACTGGAAAGTCGCCGCTCCCAAATGATCCGTGCCTCCAGGACGCCTCACCCGCGCACGCCCCTGTCTCCCCCGGGCTGCCAAAGCCGCGTCTCCTCCAGCGGCTTCACTCTCGTGGAGATTGTCATCGCCCTCACCATCGTCGCCATCCTCACCGCTGCCGCCATCCCTTCCTTTCGCGGCTTTCGCGATGAGCAAATAGCACGGGAGCCCATTGTCGCGCTTGTTCGCCTTGCCAAAGAGGCGCGGCTGAAGGCCCTGAAGGAAAAGCGACCCTACCAAATCGCTTTCCATGCCGGTGGCTTCACCGCCTCACGCCACTTCAACCCCTACCTTCAACTCGCCGAACTCAACGAGTTCATCGCCAGCGCCGAGGCCGGCATCAGTGGCATCCGCGACGATGATGTGCAGGACGACCCCGACTCGGAGATCAACAACGCGCGTCCCTCCACCGCGCTGCCCATGGCGCCACCTCCGCCGAAGCTCGACAATCAATGGTCGGAGTCCTACCAGCTCCCAGCCGACACGCGCTACACCTTGCAATTCTGGCACGAAATCCAGCCCTTTCCGATTGAAGGCGAAATGGTCAAACTCTGGGTTTTTCAGCCTACCGGCATCTGCCAGCCGCTGACCATCGAACTGGTGCGTGAAAACGCCACCTTCCACGTCGAATTCGGCGCCCTCACCGCTGACATCACCCGCGAAGTCATCGACCTGAAATGAACACGCCGGCTCACAGTTCAACGCCGCAAGCGCGCTTCCACGTCTTGAATAGACAGGATGGACAGGATTTTTTCAGGATTAACAGGATGGAAAACAAGTCCTCGAGAACAAAGCCCCACGCACAAGACAACCCTCCCTCTTTCAATCCTGTTAATCCTGTCAAAATCCCATCAATCCTGTCCAAAAAAAGTCCTCCCGCCTACATCCTCCTCGAACTCGTCATCGCCCTCTCCATCTTCGCCATTGCGGTTCTCGGCCTCGCCAATTCGCTCAGCACCTCGCTTGAGGTCGCCAACATTTTGAACCGCGAAAACGCCATTCAAATCGGCATGCGCTCCTTTATCGAGGAACTGCGCAAAAAGCCGCTGGCGGACATGGTCACCACCTACACCGATGCCAATCTCGGCGTGACTTATACCAGCAAGATGGAGCCGCTTGGCATTCGCACCAGCAATGGAAACACGTTGCGCGACTTGTATGATTTGCAAGTCACCGCCCTCTACACTTTCGCCGGAGAGGAGCGCACCGACAACGTCAGCGTCTATGTTTACAAAACCGGAAACTGACATGAAGACGCTGGCCCGCCGTCTCACCCTTGTTCCCGGCATCCACTCTCCAATGAGACAGGATGAACAGAATTTTGGAGGGATTCACAGGATTGAAAATCAAGGAGCTCTCCCCTCTGATTCAAATCCTGTTCATCCTGTCAAAATCCCATGCATCCTGTCAAAAAAAGGCCGCCACGCCTTCACTCTCATCGAAGTCGTCGTGGCCCTCACCATTCTGGCGATGATCACCGGCACGCTCTTCGCCATCATTCAGGGCTCGGTGCGTGCGGCCTCTCAAATCGAGAAACTGCAACGCGAAAACGATGCCATCAACCGCCTGCTTGACGTGCTGCGCAAGTCCTTCACCACCCTGCCCAGCACCGCCACACTCACCCTCACTTCCATCGAAGAGAGCGCCAGCGGCCAGCAGGAATTGCTCATCACCGGCGCTCCCAACACCCTCGGCTTTGGCCCCAAACCCATCTCCTACAGCCCCACCACCCTCACACTGCGCCCCGATCTGCAAGGCCGCACTGACGACGCCGGCAATCTGCTCTTCAGCCTCAGCTTGTCCCGGGAGGACCTCATTCCGAAGACCGGCGGGAACGACATGGCGCTGGGTGTCGAGCTCGATGGCGTGCTGGCCCAGGACGAGCAGGGCCGGCATTGGATGCCGCTGCTGCCTGATGTCGCAAGCCTGCTCTGGCGTTTTTACCGCCAATCAGAGGATGTCTGGTATGAAGACTGGAATCGCAGTCAATGGCCGGACCTCATCGAGATCCAACTCGTCATGCACGACCGGATCACCCCCATCCGCATGGTCTTTGGCGTGCCCACGATTGCGCTTTCACCCGGACGCGGCGGCTCGCCCGCTTCTTCCACGCCCCCGTCGTCCACCCCGGGCGCAGGCTCCACGACGCCCTCCGCCGGCAGTTCAACAGGAACGAGCGGCAGTCCCAGCACGCAAGGAGGCAGCCGATGAAAATGCACCCGCCAGCCTCACCTGCCCATCCACGGCGGAGGATCATCGTCCGCCGCCGTCGCGCCTCCGCCCTCATGCTCATGATTTGGGCCGTGCTGCTGATGTCCCTCACGGTCATGGGGGTCGTTGAGTACATCGGTTATTCCGTTGATGAGGCCACTCAGACCAATGCTGAATTCCGCAGCCTCTACTTCGCCGAAAGCGGCCTCGCCGTGGGGTTGCATCCCGACATGCGGCGCGGAGATCCCTCCCTGAAACAAAAGATCGGCACCGACAGCGGCTTCGACGTTGTCATCAATTACGAAGGCGCCCGCATTCCGATCAATTACCTCGTCGATTCGCGTCTCAGCGAAGCCGTTTACAACCTTTTCATTCATTGGGGCGTTCCGGCAGACCAGGCCACCATGGCGGTCGAATCCCTGGCTGACTGGATGGACCGCGATGACGACGTTCGGCCTAATGGCGCTGAAACGGCTTATTATGAGTCACTCGGCATCTACGACATGCCGCGCCAACTCGGGTTCATCAACGTCGATGAAATGCTTTTGGTGCGGGGAATGAACGTGGTGGACAGGCTCAAACCCGACTGGCGCGAGTATTTTTCCGTGCACAGTGATGGCGTCATCGACTTGCGCACCGCCTTCAAAGACACCCTCATCGCTGTCTCCGGCTCGTCAGAGGGCGACGTCGAAAACTACCTCAGTCAGCGCGATGGCGCGGATGGCATCGCCGGCACCGAAGACGACCGCCGGATCTCCGACAGCCAAGCCTATCAATTGCTCGGCATCGATGGCGCCCGCGCCGCCGCCCTGCGCTCCACTCTGACCAGCGAGGACGATGTCCGCCGCATCACCAGCACCGGTTACATTGGCGAAAAGCGCGCGCAAATCATCATCATCGCCCGCCGCGGCGAGGACCGTTCGCTCACTTATCTGGCGCGGATTGAGGAGTGAGCCGCCAGCCCGGGGTTGAGCCGCCTCTTTTCCCGTCTAGGGTCGCTCAATGCCCTGGTCACGCTCCTTCGCGCCTCTCGCCTGCGCGCTAACTGCGCTTGCTTCATTTTCCGCCTGCAAAAAAAGCGCGCCCGACGCCTCTGCGCCGTCACCACCTGTGATAGCGCCCAACCCGGCATTGGCTGCGCCAACAGACGAGCTTTCCAAAAAAGTGGAGGCCCTCACCGGAGCACGCACCCGCGCCGTTTGGTCTCACCACACCAGCACCAAGTCAGCCGACCCGTTCTCCAGCGGCACAAGCCATCAACTGCACGGGTTTGACAGCCGTGATGGCAATGGCGTGCGAACGATCCTGGAAGACAAGGGCAACTACTCCAGGCCATTGATCAGTCCTGACGGCAGCCAAATCGTGTTCACTCGCAAACTGGTCACCCGCCTCAAAGAGACTGAGGCAACAAAAAACTTCGACATGACCGTGATGCTCACCGATTGGAGCGGCAGCGAACCACGCGAGCTGGTGCCCGGCTACGCGCTCGATGTCTGGCAGGACCCTGCCACGGGGCATCAATGGGTGTATGCCGCGCAAGACGTTCCACCGACCCATCGCATCGCCTGGTCCGCCAAGAAGCTGGTTCGTTTTCGCCTCGACGAACCTGCCACCGTAGAAATCGTCTGGGATCAAACCGATGTCTCGCCTGACAACACCCAGCTTTCCGCCGACGGCAAACGCGCCAGCGGCCAGACACCCTGGCCCCATGGCGGGCAATATGTGATCGAAAGCGGCGAGGCTGCCTTCGAACCCACCATCACCGGGTGCTGGGCCGGCATGGCGCCGGACAACAGCTACGTCTCATGGATGCTCGACGGCAGCCATCGCATCGCCACCTTGTCCGTCCTTGCTCCGGCAAAGAAAAGCTGGCGGCTGAACTTCAACCAGATCGCCGGACTCGAAAAAGGTGAAATCTACCATCCGCGCTGGAGCAATCACCCGCGTTTCATCACGCTCACCGGTCCTTACCTCGCCGAGCACGCGCCGGGTGAAGGCAGCATCATCAGCAAAGGCGGCCTTACCGCCGAGGTCGTCATCGCCAAGCTCAATCCGGCTGCCAGGGGCTTTGAAGGCAGCGTCACTCTCACCCAAAACGAGACCAATGACGCCTATCCGGATGTGTGGATCGAGAACGCGCAAACCTCCACCCTCGGCGACTTTCCTCAAGGACTCGCTGTTGCCAAGGCCGCGGCCGAATGGCCCGCGGACAAAGGCAACCTCGTGTTTCTTTGGGAAGCACTCGGCCAGCCCAACCAAGTCCGCTCGTCTGACGGCCGAAACCTCGAGTGCCATCTCGAACCCAAAGGCACCGCTTTGTTTGGCCCCCGCCTCGACATGCAGCTTGCCACCGGTGCGTTTGAACCCAGCGCCTTGAGCCGCGCTCACCTGGAGCTTGCCATGAAAAGCACCAGCGAGTGGACTCTTGAGACCATGCTGCTGCCGCCTTACCTGCCCGCAGCCAAGCAACCGCTATCGGGCTCCTTGCTCAGCCTGCCCGGTTGGAGCATCGCGTTTTCAGACGGAGCGCTCACGGTAAACCAACAGCGACTGGCTAATCCACCTCTGCGTCTTCCCAGCCACCTTGCCTTCCGCTACGATGGCCGGCAAATGACCGTGTTTATCAACGGCAGCGCGCTGGCCCCGATCGCCATCCAGCCCGACAAGGCGCAACAAGCCTGTCGTTTCGGCGGTGACGCGCCCTTGCTGGCCGGGTTGCAAGGCATCGCATTCCACAGCGCTGCCCTCGACGACAACACACTCGCTGCCAGCCATCTTTTCTGGCAATCCAAACTCGGGCCGGTGCTCAAACAAAAAGCGCCGCGTGTGCGCCTGCGCGGAAAACTCGCTGAAACGACCGGCATCCCCACACCCGAAGGCATCGACCCCTACACCCGCGCCATGGTGTCTTACGTTTACGATGTCGAGCAGGTCCTTGCAGGCGACTTCGACGGCAAGCAGATCCTGGTTTGCCACTGGGCGCTGATGGATCTCAAACCCTGCGCAGGCCTGCCGCGCCAGCCCGGAGCATCCTTCGATCTGCTCGTCGAGCCGCTCGATATCGAAAAGCATCATCCCGAATTGAAGGGTCAACGCGTGCTCGACGACACCAGCGCTTTCGACTTGCAGGCTTGGTATGACATCACGCCACCGCAGCCGCAGTAAGTGATCTTTTCGTGATCCGAGTCAGCGCGCCGACACAGCGCGCGTGATGCGTTTCCAGAAAAAGTCCAGCTCCCGCGCCAGCACGCTCATCACCTGCTGCGGCGCGGCTTGCAACGAGCCGGTTTCCGCCTCGCGAATGATGCGCTGCATGGCATAGAGCGCGGCAATGCTGCGCCCGTCCAGGTGCACCACATCAATCCAGGATTTCAGCATCTCCGGAAAACCCGCGCTCGAGAACAAGCCGCCCCAGGTCGCGTTTTCATGCACCGACTTGAAGACCACCACTTTGAAGTCCGGCGCCTCCTCCCCCGTCGCCATCGCCGTCTCCTGACCGGCCGCCGCGCGACCCGCTGCGAAAACCGCCAGATGCCGCCAATACGACGGATCGGTGACGCCGACCGGCGCAAACAAAATCTCCGCCTTGCTCAAGGTCCAAGCCATCACCTGCCTTTCCGGCGAGCCGGGCAGCTCATGCTCCGCCAGCCGCACCAGCGGGAAACGCCGGCCCGCGAGCCGGATCAATTCCATCACACGCACCCCATCCAACGGTCGCGCCTCGGCTTCGCCGCTCATCTGCAGCTTCAACGCCTCGAAACGCCCCATCAACGCCGCGCGCGCCACCGACTCCGCGGATGGACTTTCCACCACGGCGGTTGAGGGCGCTGTCGCCGCGGCAGGCTGCGGGCCAGCCAGCGGTTTGGTCACAACCGGAGTGTCGCTGGCTGGCGCATTGGCAATGCCGTTGCTTTGGCGCAAACGATCCAGCATCTCCCGCAGGCGTTCAAAGCTTCCCGGGACCCGGCCAGCGACATTTTCAGGCGCCGCCTCCGGCTCAGGTGCCGCTTCTTGCTCAGGCCTGGACTCGGGTTCAGGCGCTTGCTCAGGGCGCTCGGAATCCACCGCCAAAAACGGTGAGGCCGCCACAGCCGGCTCGTCTTGCGGCAGCGCTGGCTTCGGCTCGCGCAAACTGCCCGAAACCTGTTTCACCAAGTCCTGCGTGCTCTCATCAAAAATCGATGGCGTGCTGAGGTGGAAGGGCGAGCTGGGCGGCGGCGTCTGGCCTTGAATCAGGGGCAGCAGGCCAAGCCCTTCAGCATCTTCTTCCCCAATGAGACTCTCCGCAGGTTCGCTCGCCGCACCGAGACCTTCATGGGGAATCGAGTGCGTGTAGGCTGCCCACTGCTGGGCGCAGTGCCGGAGAAACGCACGCGCAGAAACCGAACCGAGCGGTCTTCCCATGAAGTGACGCGGCACGTCCAAAAAATCCTCGAAAGAACGCGCCGTCTTCTCCTCCACCCGGCCCTGCCGCAGACGCAGACGAACCATCGCCGTCGCTTCCTCCTCGGCCAAGCCGCGCAGCAGCAGGCGTGACGACGTCAACCGATCCTCCAAGGCGCTCGGCAGGTGATGCGCAAAGGTCGCCTGCCAAACATCCTGGTTCAGGCTGAGAACCACCATATGACCGTCCAGTTCAGCCACGTCCAGCAGGAGCGTGGCAATCTTCAGTCCAGCCTCAGCGTTGCGGTAAAACCCGTCCAAGTGGTCCACCAACAACACCACCGGCCGCCACACGCCCAGCAACCGCATCAAAATGCCGCAGCCTTCCTCCGAGCGCGCCGCCAACTGGCGCAACACCGCCAGCCCGCTGCCCTGCCCCTCCAGAGCCTGCGCAATGAAGGCCTGCATCCACATTTCCGCGTCAGCCACCGTCACCACGCCAGTGCCGCGCGAGGCCAGCTCCGCCATCGGCTTGCGCAGTTGGGTCATGTGCTTGCGAAGCCATTCCCCAATCAAATGCGCTTGTCCGCCCGTGCTGAAAATCTCATGCACCGGCCCGGACAAGACTCGCACTGCCTGCTCAGGGTTGGCGCAAGGCAGCTTGCCCAGATGGATCAACTGGCGCAGCAAGGCCGCCACCACACCGCCGCAGGCTTCGCGCAGCTTCGACCAGCCCGGCACCGGCGTCGCCGCCCGCTCCAGCGCCTCCAAACCGCGGCGCGCCACATTGGCCCGCGTGATCTCGTCCCCCATGCGGAAGGCCAGCGGCAAAATCAGCCACTGCGCCCCGCCCGCTGCCGTCACACGGCCTAGCAGGTGCGTTTTGCCGTAGCCCGCGCGCGGCGCGGTCAGCAGCACCAGTGGCTGCCCCGCAGCGCGCCCCGCACTGTGCTGCTGCTCATCGACGGCCTGCGTCAAGCGGTCCAGCACATCCGCATTCAGGCCCGCCACCGACTGCGACTCTTCCACCCCGTACGGTCCTGCGCACACATCCGCGGCAAAGGGATTTGTCCCGGCTAGGGTGGATTCGGAGGAAACTTCGTCGGGATCGGAAAAGAGTGATTCAGACACGGCAGCTACAGGATAAAGGCTGAATATCCATGATAGTTATTCCATTCCAGACAAATAGAAAGAGCATTCTTTCTAAAATTGATAAAAATTGCATCTTTGAGACTACTTTGCCTCTTTGGGATGTTGAATTTGAGGGGCTTGGCTACGGCACCACGCGCACCAGTTCCTGGACCTTGCGGTCGCCGGTGATGGTCAGCAGCAGGCTGCCGTCCGCGCCGACAATGAGCCCCTGGCCGCGCGCGCCAGCGCCGGTCTTGTCCGCCACTGGTTTCAACGCCAGCCCTTTGATCTGTCCCGCAGGCGTCTGCTCGGTGGTGTAAACCTCGCCTTTGCGCACCACCAGGCGCGGCAGGCGCTGGGGCTCGTCCGCGTCAACGGTATCGTCGCCCAAGCCCGTTTGTCCCATCCATAATGCTTGGTTGGCTGAACTCGCCGCGCCTTTCAAGGTGCCCAGCACGGCGTAATGGCCGTTGACGCGATCCACCTCCACCATGTTGAGCTTGCTAATGGTCTCGCGGCTGGTGGTTCCAGGCGCCGTGTCGCCGGTGCGCAGCAGGATCTGCCAATCCGCATCCAACTGCCGCAGCAGCAGCGCCTGGTTGTTGCTGCCCTTCACGCCGGTGCCGCCCAACTGCGCCTGCACCACCAACTGATCCGTGCCCACCGGCCAGAATTTGAGGATCTTCGTCACCACCAGTCCCGGGTGATTCGTCGTGTCAAACTCCACGCCCTTTTGCAGGTGCAGTGAGCTGCCGCAGTTCCACAAGCCCTCGTTCTGGCTCGAGGGCCCGCCTTTCAACGTCGCCCGCAGCACCGCGATGAAGTCCCGCTCGTTGACTGCCACGAAGCTGCGAAAGGTCTCGCCATTGAACAGGTCCGTGGCCGGGTCGCCCACCTCCGGGCCGTAGCGAAACGCCGTCGTGCCGTCCACGGTGCAGGTGAAAATCGCCTGCCGCGCCTTCTCACCTGTGGGCGTGTAGGGCGTGAGGAAAAAGGCCTGCGTGCCGGTTGCCAGCGCCACCTGGCCGGGAAACTGCCCAAACACTCCGCCACCGCCAAAGCTGCTCCCGCCCTCGCGCGCGGCAAAGCTCAGCACCACGCCATCGTGATCGAGAAACAGAATGCCGCTGTCGTTGGTTTTGCTCACACCGAGCGAGCTGTTGGCCTTGAGTTTGTAATTCAGCGCCAGAGCGTCGTCGGTGTAATGCTGCGCCACCTCGCCGAAGCTGGAAGTCGCCGCGCCACCGAACTCGGGCAGGGCAGCGCCGGTGCGCAGCACGGGGCTGAGGAAAGCGCCGTTGTCGAGCACCAGCAGGCGGTTGTTGCTCTTGCTGATGCCTTTGCCGCTGACGGTGACTTGGAAGATGCCGCGACCCGTTTGATTGAGTGCCGGCGCCACGAAGCTGCTGATCTTCGCGCTGCTGGGCAGGCCGCCGAAACCGCTTAGCATCGTGCCCTTTTGCAGCAGCAGATCCAGCCCGGTGCCGCTGAGCGTGGAGAACACGGCGCGATTGCGGCTCTTCGACGCCCCATTGCCAGACAGAGCCGTTTCAAACAGACTGGCACCCGCGTCATTGAGCACGGCGACACCTGCCGCACCAAAGGCAATGTCCATCGCGCCAGGTGCGGAGGAGGTGGTCCGGGCCACACTCTGCAACAACTCGCCGACATGGAAAAGATAGGCGGCTCCGGCATTCAGCGCCAGCTCATCTGAGGCGCTGTCAATCCCCGTCGTGCTGCTGTCTTCCAAATAGGCGCCCACCAGGACCCTGTCTCCACTCACCTCCAGCGCGGCCCCAAATTCATCGCCCGCCCCCGTGTTGCCGGCCTTCAGGTAGGCCTGCTGGCTCCAGCCCGTGCCTTTGCGAACAAACACGTAGGCAGCTCCGGAACTGGCGGCGCTGTTGTCGTCCTGGGTGCCAGAGCCGCCACTTAGTGGTGCGTTGATCCCCGTGGCGTTGCTGGCTTCATGCTGCGAGCCCACCGCCAAGGTGTCAGCAGACAGCGCCACGCTGTAGCCGAACCAATCACCTGCGTCCGTGTTGGAGGCCTTCACATAGGCCTGCTGGCTCCAGCTTGTGCCGCTGCGCGTAAACACGTAGGCTGCCCCGGAATCCGGGGCGCTGTTGTCATCCTGGGAGCCGGATCCTCCGGTGAGCGGGGCATTCATCCCCGTGGCGTTGCTGTCCTCCAAATACGCTCCCACCACCACGGTGTCGCCAGACACCGCTACCTTGTTGCCGAAGTAATCACCCGCCTCCGTATTGGAGGCCTTCAGGTAGGCCTGCTGGCTCCAGCCCGTGCCTTTGCGAACAAACACGTAGGCCGCTCCGGCAAAATTGGCGCTGTTGTCGTCGTGGTTGCCATCGATCCCCGTGGCGTTGCTGTCCTCGCCATACGCTCCCACCACCACGGTGTCGCCAAACACCGCCACGCTGGTGCCAAAAGCATCAGACAGGCCTGTGTTCGCGGCCTTCAGGTAGGCCTGCTGGTTCCAGTTGCTGCCGCTGCGCACAAACACGTAGGCTGCGCCGGCGCCAAAAGCGCTGTTGTCGTCCTGGTCGTTGTTGATCCCGGTGGTGTTGCTGCTCTCGTTTTGAGCCCCCACGACCACGGTGTTACCGGACACCGCCACACTATGACCGAACCAATCACCTGCGTCCGTGTTGGAAGCCTTCAGGTAGGCCTGCTGGCTCCAGCTTGTGCCGCTGCGCACGAATACGTAGGCCGCACCGGCCTCGGCGCCCAGTTCATCGGGCGTGCTGTTGATGCCGGTCGTGCCGCTGTCTTCAAAGTACGCACCCACCACCACCGTGTCCCCGTCCATCGCGACCGAGTAGCCAAACAAGTCTCCCGCCTCCGTGTTGCCAGCTTTCAGGTAGGCCTGCTGGCTCCACGTGGAGCCGCTGCGCACAAACACATAGACCGCACCGGCATCGGGCGAACTGGTGTCCGCCTGGTCACCGTTCACTCCCACCGCGCTGCTCGCCTCATACGGAGCGCCGACCACCACGGTATCGCCGCTCATCGCCACCGAGTAGCCGAACCAATCGTTTGCCAGCGTGTCACTGGCCTTCAAATACGCCTGCTGGGCAAGCGGATCGATCGTCACCGGATACCGCGCCCCCGCCTCATCCACCTCAATGATCACCCGCTCCCCCTCACCGCGCATCCGCGCCTCCAGCACACGGCCCGTCGCATCCCAGGCCTTCAGCCCACCGTAGTTCAGCACCGTGGCCCCCGCCGCATCCGCAAACACCACCGCATTCCCTTCGCCCTGCGCCTGCAACGCACCGCGCACCGCCAGCTCCAAACACAGCGTCCCATCCACGCCCTCGGGCCGCTCGCTGAACGTCCAGCCCTGTTCCAGACCGCGGCCATCGTTGACAAACCACTCCTCCAAAATCGCGCTGTGCCGGATACTGAACTTGTTCGCAGCCACCAAAAAGGGCGCGGGCACGTCTGCCCGCTTCTCCAGCGCTTCGGGCAGGCGTGCCCGCGCCCTTTTCCCCGCGCTGCGCAGTTCCAAGCCCCACTCCCAGCCGCCCTCATCCGGCCGCGCCATGAAGCCGCGCCCGTCAAACTCCATCTGCCAGCCCTGGCCAGGATTGCGCGCCACCAAACCACCGCCCCCATCCGCCTCAAAACGATGCTTCCAGCCCTCATGCGCCGCTTGGATTGAGGCCCAGTCACCTCCGCCCAACCCCTGCGGCACTGGCTCCTCGGCTCGAACGTTCGCTGCTCCCACCATCCAACCAAGCACGATCCACTTGTTGAGACGGCAAATGCCAAACCGGTTTTGAAAAAGGGATGATGCGCTCATATCGGTTTCCATCATGTTTACACCTGCCGGAAGCAAGCGTCACGCTCCGTTTTCTTGCTTAGCAAAAATTTCCCAAATGCCGCCCTGAAACTGCGCCGACGGCGCTTTCCGGCTCAAGCCAGCAGCGCCTTCACCACGTGGCCGTGCACATCCGTCAAACGATAACGCCGCCCTTGGAACTTGTAGGTCAGGCGCTCGTGATCGATGCCCAGCAGGTGCAGCAAGGTGGCATGGAAGTCGTGGATGTGCAGGCCGTCCTTGACCACGTTGTAACCGAAGTCGCAGGTCTCGCCAAAGACGCTGCCGGCCTTCATCCCACCGCCTGCCATCCAGCCGGAGAAGCAGCGCGGATGGTGATCGCGGCCAAAGTTCGCCTTGATTTTGCCCTGGCAGTAATTGGTGCGGCCGAACTCCCCGCCCCACACCACCAGCGTGTCATCCAGCAACCCGCGCTGCTTGAGGTCGCTTACCAAAGCTGCGGCGGGTTGATCGGTCTCGCGGCACAGTTTCGGCAACGCCCCCGGCAACCCGCCGTGATGATCCCAGTCCTGGTGATAGAGCTGGATGAAGGGCACGCCGCGCTCGGCCAAACGCCTGGCCTGCAGGCAGTTCGCCGCAAAGGTGCCCGGCGTTTTGACATCCGGCCCGTAAGCGGCGAGCACGTGCTCCGGCTCCTCCGAAAAATCCGCCGCCTCCGGAATGCTCGACTGCATGCGATACGCCATCTCGTAGTGATCGATGCGGCTCTCAATCTCCGCATCCGGCGTGCCCTCCAGTTGATGCAGGTGCAGATCCTTCAAGCGGTCCAGCAGCAGGCGCCGGCTCCGCGCGCTGACCCCGGCGGGGTTGCGCAGATACAACACCGGGTCTGCGGACGCCCGAAACAACACGCCCTGGTGTTTCGATGGCAAAAAGCCGCTGCCCCACAGGTGCGCGCCCAGCGGCTGACCACCCTTGTCCTTGGTGATGAGCACGACAAACGACGGCAGGTTGGCGTTCTCCTGGCCCAGGCCATAGCTCAGCCAGGCTCCCATGCTTGGCCGGCCTGCAATCTGCGAACCAGTCTGGAAAAACGTGACCCCCGGCCCGTGATTGATCGCCTCGGTAAAAAGACCGCGCATGACGCAGATGTCGTCCGCGATCGCCGCGGTATGCGGCAGCAACTCGCTGAACCAGCCGCCCGCCTGGCCGTGCTGGGCGAACTTGAACGGAGAACCCACCAGCGGCAGTGAGGCTTGATTGCCCGACATGCCGGTGAGCCGCTGGCCGCCGCGCACGGAGTCCGGCAACTCCTCGCCATGACGCTGGTTCAGCAGCGGCTTGTAGTCGAACAAATCCAGATGCGACGGCCCGCCGGACATGAAGAGGTAGATGATGCGCTTCGCCCGCGGGGCGATATGCGGGGCGCCCAGCACGCCGTGCTCCACGGCCTCCCCACGCGCCTGCTCGCTGGCGAGCATTTTCGTCAACGCGATGCCACCCAGGCCCATGCCGGTCTGGTTCAGCCATTGGCGGCGGGACAGGAGTGGAGGGGAAAAGGGCAGCGCCGTCTTCACAGTGTCGTTCACACAGGAAGCAACGGCTCCAACCCGGCCCATCAAACAAGAAAACTTCCAGCCGGGACAGGGAGTCAACGCACCGGAAGGCCATGCACCCTCATCGCCCGTTAAAAAATCTTGCGCTGCATTCGCCTAATTCTTTAATATCCGTTCTGTCAAAGAAAAATCCATCAAGGAACCTCAACCCGATCTTGCCATGCGTCTTTTTCTTCAGTCCCGTCTTCGTTGTGGACATTTCACTGCCGCGTTGTTTGCGGTCATCAGCTTGCCGTCGGCGCTGATAGCGCAAATGACTGAACTGCGAACCTGGACCAACCAGCAAGGCCGCACGGTCAATGCCAGGTTTATAGAGACCTCCGGCGGCAACGTGGTGCTGGAACTGGAGAACGGGACACGCAGCAACGTGCCGCTCGCCACACTGTCGCAGACGGATCAAGCCTATGTTCAGGCCATGCCCGCCGCGGCGGCGCCACCTTCCGTTTCAACCACCCCTGCCGGCCCGCTGGCCTGGCCGGCAAAAATCACCGTCAACGCCAAAGCCCTTGAAGTCACCCCAGGGAGACAGGACGCGCCAGGCCGCCAGTTTGAATATCAAACCGGCTCCTTTAGCTTCATCAGCAACGCGCCTCTGACAGGCTCCGTCATGCAAGGCGTCGCGGCAGATTTTGAGTTGACGCGCGCCGCCATCGAACAATTCCCCTGGGGTTTTGCGCCCAAACCAAAAGAAGGCGACTTTTTCAAGGTTTACTTGGCGGAGACAGACCAGGATTATGTCGCCCTCGGCGGAGGAGATGTCGGCAGTGCCGATTCCAAAGATGACTATGTGTTCATCAAATTCTCAGCTCTGCAACTGAAGAAAGTAGGCCAGCGCTATGCGTTCGATCTGCGCGCGGACAATCCGAAAAACGTGGTAGGCATGACCGTGCGAGTGATGATTTGGGACATGCGCAATTTGCTTTACCCCTGGCTCACCAGTGGAATGGAGCAAGTCATGGGCAAAGTGGCGTACCATCGCGGCACCATGCGCTTCTCGGGAATGGAATCTAACTTGAAAGAATTCGCCGACTCCTATCTTCGCAGCGTGACACCGGACATGCAGCGCATGCTCAGCTATCTGCGTGAAGGCAACGTGACCCGCACGCGAGACACAAGACAAGCCTTGCTCGAGCGCATTTTTGACTCGACCCTGCTTTTTTATTACTTCGCCTTTCTCGAAGGCGATGGCAGCGGCGCCCGGCTGCACCAATATCTCCGTGACGTGGCCGAAGAAACTTTGGCTTGGCGTGCCTACCGCGAGTCAGGAGGGAAAACCACGCGGCCCCGGGATCGGGACGCGGGCAACTACAACGAAATGGCGCGCAGCAACAATGAAAAATTTCTCGCAGGTCTCAACGATCAGCAATTGGAGCAGGATATCATCGCCAAATATCAAGCCATCGGCGTCAAACTCGCACGCTGAGGCGCATGTCCCTTCCCCTGGGAAGCGGGGCACCCCTCCCCGTTGCCCGCCCAATCCTTCGCGCAAGCTGGAAGCTTGCGCCACTCAAGAGAGCGCCGCAAACCCGTCCTCGACCAGCACCCGCGCCAAAGTCATTTCACCGCTTCACCACGCATTCGTCGTGGTTTAACAAAGCCTGCGCCAACACGGTGGCGGCGGCTGACCGGGGTACGTTTTGGCCATCGATCAGGGGCGTCCGGCCGATCTTGAGCAGCGCCTCGGCGTCCTCCGGATGCGCCTCGAAGTGCATGAGCTGCTCCGCCCACAACCGGCTCAAAATCTTCCGCTCCCGCGCATCGGGTTTCCGACTCAAGCAGCGCAGCATGCCCTGGTCGATCATGGCTTCCACGTCACCGTGGCAATCACGCAGCAGCGTCTGTCCCAGCACCCGCGCAGCCTCCACAAACTGAGTGCCATTGAGCAGGATGAGCGCCTGCAGGGGCGAGTCCGTGCGCTCGCGTTTGGCGCTGCAAACGGCGCGACGGGGCGCATCAAACGTCAACAACGCCGGCGGTGGGCTGGTGCGCCGCCAGGTGGTGTAGAGGCTGCGCCGGTAAAGCGCATCACCCTGCCCGGCTTCGACCGGTTTGAACGCTTCCGTCAGCTCGTAGGGATTCACCGGCGCGCCGCCGATCTGGTGTTTGAGCAAGCCTGCGGCGGCCAGGGCATTGTCGCGAATCATCTCCGCAGGCAGCCGGAACCGCGGCCCGCGAGCGAGCCACTGATTATCCGGATCGTCAGCCATCACCTCCGCAGCCGCGACGCTGTGCTGCTGATAAACCTGGCTCATGACAATGCTCTTGATCAGCTTCTTGAGGTCCCAGCCACTCTCGATGAATTGCAAGGCCAGCCCGTCCAGCAGTTCGGGGTAAAGCGGCTTCTCCCCCTGGCTGCCGAAGTCCTCCGCTGTCTTCACCAAACCGCGGCCAAACAAACTCTGCCACAACCGGTTCACCGTCACCCGCGCCAGCAGCGGATGATTGGGCGCGGTGAGCCATTGTGCCAGCCCCAGGCGGTTGCGCGGCGCCCCCTCCGGCAGCGGCGGCAGCGCTGAGGGCGCGCCGGGCGGCACGGGCTCGCGCCGCTGATCGTATTCACCCCGAAACAGGATGTAAGCCTGCTTCGGCTGCGGCAGTTCCTTCATCACCATGATCTCCTTGGCAGCGTCCGCATGCGCCAGCAGTGCTGCGCGTGCCGCGTTCAATTCGGCGCGTTTCGCCACCACTTCCGGCGCGCTGAGGACAGCATGCTGAGCTACCAGCGATTTGCCGCCAGACGCGCTCTCATCAAAACAGGCCAGCGCCTCCAGTCCGGTCAATTCACGGCCGAACACACGAAAATCATCCATCTGCCCGTCCTTGAAACCCCGGTCCCGGAAACGCTCGCCGAGCGCGATGTGATCGCCGCCGCCGCCGGTGATGTTCTTCGTCAGCGCGTCACGCACCACATCCAACTCACACGGCTGGCCATTGACGCAAATCTTCAGTCCGGCCGCCCGCATGCTGCCATCGTAGGTCACCACCACGTGCGTCCACTCAGCCACGGGCAGCGCCGTTTTTGCCTTCACCGAGATCGCGTTGCCCGGCCAGAAATGAATCAGCGACCACTTCAGTTTGCCGTCCTCGATCAACAGCTCGTAACCGCGGCTGGCGGCATCGGTCCAGGCGCGCGAGCGATGAAACACCACGGCGCGTTCCTTCACCTCCGGTGTCTTCAACCACAGCGCCACACTGAACGGCTCGTGCGCTTGAAAATTGCCCAGCGGCAGATCGACCGGGTCATCGCCGGTGAACTGCATCACCCGGCCGCCGCGGCCTTCGATCAATTGGTTTTCACCCTTCACCTCCGCTGGTTGATCCCGCTCCACGAGGTTGGCCAGTTTGCCATCCTTGACCGATTCAAAATCAAAACGCGCCAGTTCGTCACCAAGCCAATTCAGATTCTCCGGATCGGCCTCCTGCTGCGCGATCAACGCCGCAAGCTCGCGCTCCAAAGCCGCCACTCTGTCCTGCAAAGACCGGCTTTGGGCTGCTTGCTCATCATCCAGTAGCATCAAGGCCGGCGTCGGCACCGCAGGAGTGAAGAACGAGTACAATCCCGCCTCATCAATGTTCTGGAACATGGCGAACAGGCCGAAGTAATCCTGCTGAGTGATCGGGTCATACTTGTGGTCGTGGCAGCGCGCGCACTCGAAAGTCAGCCCCAAAAAAGCCGTAGCGAAGGTCTGCACGCGGTCGGCCACATATTCGACGCGGTATTCCTCCTCCACACTGCCGCCCTCGCTCTCCTGCTGATGCAGACGATTGAAGGCCGTGGCCAGAATCTGGTCCTGCGTCGCTCCCGGCAGCAGGTCGCCGGCAAGCTGCCACGTGACAAACTGGTCAAAGGGCAGGTTCTCGTTGAAAGCCTTCACCACCCAGTCCCGCCACATCCACACCTCGCGCTCGCGATCCACCTGAAAGCCGTAACTGTCAGCATAACGCGCCAGGTCCAGCCAATCCACCGCCATGCGCTCGCCGTAGGCCGGAGACGCCAGCAACCGGTCGGCATAGGCATCCAAATCGGTTTCCTCTTCGCCCGCAGCCGGCGGCAGGCCGGTCAGATCGAAACTCAGGCGCCGCCGCAACGTGGTCAGCGGAGCGTGCTCCTGCAATTTCAAACCGCGCTCCGCCAGCGACTTCGCGACCAGCTCATCGATCCAGCCACTGCCCGTGCGCGCAGGCAGCGAGTCCTGGTCCAGCGGCACGTAACTCCAATGCGCTTCGTAGGCAGCGCCTTCGTCGATCCAGCGCTTCAACACCGCCAGTTCCTCCGTCGTCACCTTGGGCAGCTTCGATTTCGGCGGTGGCATGACTTCGTCATGATCCGCTGATTCAATGCGCGCGATGATTTCGCTCAGCGCCGCTTTGCCCGGTTTCACCGCGCCGTCCTCGGTGGCGCCTTCAAACGTGTCGAGCCGCAGCCCGGCCTCGCGGGTGTTTTTATCCGGCCCGTGGCAGTGGAAGCACTTGTCCGAGAGGATGGGCCGGATGTCGCGATTGAAGCGCACACCGCCCTCCCCGCCGGCGGTAACAGACCACGCCGGCAGAAACAAGACCAACAAGAGCATGCCGTTTCGCGCCACAGCAGCACAACGACACCAAAACCTGGATGTTTTCCGCGGCACTTGTGTGTTTTCCCGTCAGTTTGCGCTCAGGCCTTGCGCGTTTTGGCCGCCCTCAGGCGATCCGGAAACAGCGTGCGGCAAATCTCGCAGCGCGTGCCATCGCAGCCGCGCGCCGTGCAGTGCTCGCGACCGTAGTAGATGATCTGCAAATGCAGCGCATTCCAGCTCTCAGCCGGGAAAAGCCGTTTCAGGTCGCGCTCCGTCTGCGTCACTGAGCGGCCGGCCGTCAATTTCCAACGCTGTGCCAGCCGGTGAATGTGGGTGTCCACCGGAAAGGATGGAACGCCAAAGGCCTGCGCCATGACCACCTGAGCGGTTTTGTGGCCCACGCCCGGCAGTTGCTCCAGCGCCAGCAAATCCGCCGGCACCTGCCCTGCGTATCGATCAACCAAAATTTGTGAAAGCCCCTGAATGGCACGAGCCTTTTGTGGCCCCAAGCCGCAGGGCCGCACCACCGCTTCGATCTCCGCGGCGTTGCGCGCGGCCAACGCTTGCGGTGTCTTGCCGAGCTTTCCAAACAACACGGGCGTCACCAAGTTTACCCGCGCATCCGTGCACTGCGCTGAAAGCAGCACGGCGATCAGCAGAGTGAAAGCGTCCTCATGGACCAGCGGTATCGGCGGATTCGGATACAGCTCCGCCAGCCGCTTTTTAACCCACGCCGCACGCGCCGTTTTCGTCACGACAGGCAGTCCCGGATCAGGAGCTTTTCTCGATGCGCTGCACCATCTTCTTCACGTGCTCGTGCTTGGCGCGCGGTTTCATGATCGCCAGGCTCTTGGAAAAGGAACCCCATTTCAGCACGCGAATGTTCACGTTGCGCACCCCCCAGTCATCCATGGTCGCACGATCCGGTTTGTACAAATCAATCGTGTTCGTACCCACCAGCGCCGAGCCATAATCGTCCACTTGATAAACATACGGCGCGCCTTCGATTTGGAAAACTGTGCCCACCGGATAGACCGACCAGTCTGCCGCCGCGCTGCGCACCCGGCCAAACTTCAAATCCGATCCCACCGCCGTGCTCGTGCCATGCTGAATGTGGTCCGCCTCCGTGTGCGTGTAAGCAGTGGTGCGCACGCCAGGAATGACCTTTGTTTTCGCCAGCACCTTCTGGCTGGATTTCAAATCAGAGGAGCTCGAACAGGAGGACAGAAGAGCCAATAGGGTGCCGGCAAACAGAACAAAAGACAATCTCATGGGGAAAAGTTAATTTTTGTTAAAATTTAACTTCTTGCGGCATTCAGAATGCGCCATTTCGAATTAAATTGCAACCGTTCATTTCATCCTGCCCCCACAGCTTCCTTACGGTCCGGCCTGCAATTCCACCTCAAACACGCCCGCGCTATCCTCGAATTCCACCATTCCAGGGTGAATGGCACGCAGCAGCAGCGGTTCAGGCGACTCCGTGAAACGAAAAACATCTCCGGCGTGCCCCTCATAAAATTCGTCCGTGCCGGCGATGTGCAGAACCGCGCAAAGCGGCCCGTGGCGGGCAGCCAGGCCGGGGACCAAGGCCAGCCCCGCCCCGCCCCCCTCGGGTTCGATTACCGCCATTCGCCCCGCCCATTCCGGCCGGCCGTCGCCTCCCTCGCCGCGAATCTGAGCCAGTCGCCAGCCGCTTTGCCCCACAGGCTCACCGGCCCGGACGTGAATCGGTTTGCCACCGCTGCCCAGCCACTCAAACACCGCCTCCTGCTCCGACAACTCGCGCAGTTGAAACGGCAGTTGCGCCGCCCTCACAGCGCGCAATTCGGTCCGTTGCCGGGGCGGTGGCGGTCGTGAAAGCCCCGAGTGATGCCCGGCAATGGCGTACCGCAGCGGCAGCAGCACCCGTGGCTGATCGGGATCCAGCGGAGCTGCCGGCAGGATGGCCGGCGCGCTGGCGGTTTCCCAGCCCGGCGGCGGCGCTTCGCGTGGGGCTGCGGGCACTCCCGCTTCCCGTTCGGAGCGGCTCAACGGACGCCAGAGATCCTGGACGATCTCCTCATGCCCTCCTGCCCTGGCCAAATCGACGGCAAGACGGCGTTGCGAATCGGTCAAAAAACGCGCCGCGCCGGCATCCAGCAACAAGCCAACCACCGCCTTGTGCCCGCCCTCGGCAGCAGCCATGAGCGCGCTGCGACCGTCTTCCGCTTCCGTCTCGTTCACCGGTGCTCCGCGTTGCAGCAACAAATCCGCCGCCGCCAAATGCCCTCCGGCTGCGGCACAGCGCAGCGCACCACCCCTGCGTAGGATGGGAGCATGATCCAGCAAGGCCTCGATCAACCCCACCCGCCCCTGCTGCGCTGCCTCGATCAGCAGCGGTTCGCACGCCATTGGCTGACGGCCCGTCTGGGCGAGGAGTTGCCGCGTGATGACCTCGCTGTCCCCGCGCACCGCCAGCAGCAGCAGAGGCTCTTCAGGCTGATTGTCGGCCCGCGCCCAATCAGCCCCCGTGCGTGCCAGCCAGGCTGCCGCATCAGAATGCCCACCCTTCACCGCAGCGCGCAAGGCCGTGACAGACCGGCCCGATTCCACCAGCGGCACATCCACCGCGATGCCGCAATCCACAAACAAGGCCAGCGCCGCCGTGTCGCCTGCTGCGGCCGCGCGATGATACTCCGGCACCGACAGCGTGTAGCCACGGGCAACCAATTCCTCGAGAGCCAAAGCCTGCGGATCACGGGGTCCACAAGCGGGCAGACACAGCGTCAACATCCACAGAAGCCCGATGCGCACTCGGCTCATGCCCGGATCAAGCTTGCGGGCCAGAGGCCAATTCGTGCAAATGCGCTAGCAGAGCCGGGGCGATATCCTCGCGCAGCAGGCCGAAATGCAGGTTCGCTTTGATGAAATCCAGCTTGTTGCCAATGTCATGGCGGCGGCCCTCAAAACGCAGCCCATGCAGGGGCTCCTCATTCATCATGGAAGCCATGGCATCGGTGAGTTGCAGCTCACCGCCCTTGCCCGGCGGCACTTTTTTCAAGTGATCAAAAATGGCCGGTGAAAGCACGTAACGCGCGCTGACGGCCAGACGCGAAGGCGCCTGATCCGGCGCTGGTTTTTCGACAAACTGACGGGCCCGGATCAAACCCGGCGCAATCTCCTCGCCGCCCAGGATGCCATAACGGCTGACCTTGTCCTCGGGCACTTCCTGCAAGGCCACCGCCGAGCCGCCGTGCTCCTCCACGATGTCCACCAACTGCCGCGTCAGCGGCCGGGCGCTGTCGCGGGTGGTGGTGACGGTGTCCCCGAGCAGCACCGCAAACGGCTCCTGGCCGACGTGGTCGCGGGCGTGCAGCACGGCGTCGCCGAGTCCGCCCATTTTGCTCTGCCAGATGAAATGAATGCGGGCGAGTTTGTTGAGCGCCTGCAGGTGGCGGAGTTCCTCGACGCGCCCTTTGGCCTCCAGCTCGCTCTCCAGATCGAAGGCGGGATGAAAATGTTCCTCGATCGCGCGCTTGGAGCGGCTGATCACGATGAGGATGTCCTCGATGCCGGAAGCCACCGCCTCCTCGACGACATACTGAATCACCGGGCGATCCACCAGCGGCAGCATTTCCTTCGGCACCGCCTTGGAGATCGGCAGGAAGCGGGTGCCATGACCTGCTGCGGGGATGACGGCTTTGCGAACGAGGGTCTTCATGCGTTCAAGCGGCGACGGTTCGGCCGTTCTCAGCCTCGGTGATGCTGGGCAGGATCTGCGGTTTGAGCACGATCATTTGCAGCGGCTCCATCTTCTCCTTCAAACGCTGGAACATGGCCTCGTCCTCGTAGGTGCCGACGATGGCGCCGCCTGAGCCGGTGAATTTCGCGCTGGCCCCGCAGGAACGCGCGGTCTCGACCATCTCGATGTTGCCGGGGCTGAGATTGTAAAGGCGGCGGCGCAGATCGAAGTTCTCGTTGAGCAGCGGCCCGATCAGTTTGCCCTCGCCAGCCACCAGCATGTCGCGCACGCGCTGGGCCAGGTTGGCCCATTGATACATGGCGCTGACGATGGCGCGCTCGCCGCGCAGCCAGCGGCCGCGAATGTCATTGTGAAACACCTCCGTGCCCTCGCTCAGCTTGGTGGTGTAAGCGACATACACATTCGGCAGCGTGGCGGGATCGAGCTCCTCGTAAATGCCGTGGCCGAGCTGCTCGATCGAAGCGCGATTGAAGTCCATGAAGACCACGCCCTCGTAGGCTTGGATCACGCGATCCTGCAAGCCCGCGGGAATGCCCAGCTCCTCATTCTCCACGCTGAGCACCAGGCTCGGCAGGATGTTTTTGGGAATCTGCACCTGGTAAAACTGCATCAGCGCCCGCCAGCAGGCGGTGATGATGGCGCTGGAACCGGCCATGCCGACCTGGGGCGGAATGTTGCTGTCGTAGCGCAGGGTGAAGTTGCGGCCATGCAGCGGCAGTTGATGGCGCATGCAGTAGTCGTGGAAGCGTTTGACCGTGGCCTTGAGCAGACGGATGCCGCCATAATAACCGAATTGCCGCACGTCGCGCGCCAGGGCGTCGATGCCGCTGAAGGTGGAGTGGTCGCGCTCATTGGGCTGAATGGTCAGCTCCGGGCTCTCGAAAAGCGTCACCTCGGCCCAGTAATCACGGATGATGAAGGAAATCGTCTTGCCGAAGTAGCCGTCCGACGGGTTGCCGACGAGGCCGGCGCGGGCGTAAGCACGGGTGGTGATGAGCATGGAGAGCAGGTCTGGCGGGAACAGGCCGCGCGCGGGCGGGAAACCATTACGATAATCGTGGAACCTGCGGTGACAACCGCAAAGCCGGGTTTGCGCGGCAGTAATCACGTGGCCGCGCCTGATGTCAGATCCGTTGGACGGGCGCCGCGAGCGCACCCCTGGCGGCTCGCTTCAAGTTCGGCGCCACCTGGGTGCACTCGCACAAACAAACCCACAACGGCTTGAGACACCGCGCCCTGCATTTGCGAGGACGGCGAGCTGCGCGTGCTGGCGTGAGCGGGGAGAAACGGGGAGATGGCGAACGCATTCCATCTCCATGAGACTGGGTCAGGGATAGTTGGTTCTTGATGCCGTTAAGAAGGGTCAAATCTGC
>CAZKMS010000079.1:0-25572 GCA_964553805.1 uncultured Verrucomicrobiaceae bacterium | reverse complement strand
GGTTGCCGGTGCCGGCGGCAACCCGTTTTTCTCCACCGACACCACCGCCGCCCTGCGCGCCAGCGAGATCGATGCCGAGTGCGTCTTCAAGGCCACCAAGGTGGACGGCATCTACGACAGCGACCCCGCCAAGAACCCGGACGCCAAGCGCTACGACCGCATCACCTTCCACGACTGCCTGGTGCGCCAGCTCAAGGTCATGGATGCCGCCGCCTTCTCCCTGTGCATGGAAAACAACATGCCCATCTGCGTGTTCAGCATGGTGGAGCCGGACATGATCCGCCGCGCGCTCACCGGCGATCCAGTCGGCACCTGCGTCAGCGCCAGCGTCTGACTTGACTTTTTTTCACCCTCAAACCCAGCACCACGATGGATCCCGACCTCACCATGATGGAAACCGAAGAGGCGATGGACAAGGCTGTCGAATACGCCGTCCACGAGTTCGCCGCTGTCCGCACCGGCAAAGCCTCCCCGGCCCTCGTCGAAGGCCTTGATGTGCACGTCCACAGCTACGGCTCCCACATGAAGCTGAAGCAGCTCGCGATGATCACCACCCCCGATCCGCGCCTCATCCGCATCGAGCCCTTTGACCCCGCCACCCTGACCGACATCGACCGCGCCATCCGCGAGTCCCGGCTCGGCCTGAACGGCTCCATCGAGGGCAAGGTCATCCGCCTGCCCGTGCCCACCCTTTCCCAGGAGCGCCGCGAGCAGATGGTCAAGCTGGTGCGGCAAATGGGCGAGGAAGCCAAGGTGCGCGTGCGCTCCGCCCGCCGCGACGCGATCGAAGCCCTGAAAAAGGGCCAGAAGGAAAGCGCCATCACCGAGGACGACCTGCATCGCCTGGAGAAGGAGGTGCAAAATCTCACCGACAAGCACGTCGCCGACATCGACCAGCACATCGTCTCCAAGGAAAAGGAAATCCTGACTGTCTGAGGCCGCATGCGCTTCCTGCCCCACGACTACCTGGACCTCACGGCCACCCAGCACGCCTTGCTGTTTCCCGAGGAGGAGCCGGTCTGGGCGGCTCTCACCCGCATCGAGTCCTACCTCGAATTTCGCCTCAAACGCGAGATCCGCAGCGAACTGCCGCCCGGCGTTTATCTCGGCGAGCAGGTCTTCATCGACGAAGCCGTCACCATCGAGCCCGGCGCCGTCATCAAAGGCCCGGCCTGGATCGGACGCCATACCGTGATCCGCGCCGGCGCCTACCTGCGCGAAAACGTGATCGTCGGGGACGGCTGCACCCTCGGCAATTCCTGCGAGTTCAAGAACTGCGTGCTCTTCGACGACTGCGAGGTGCCGCACTTCAGCTACGTGGGCGATTCCATCCTCGGCGCGGGCGCTCATCTCGGCGGCGGTGTCATCCTCTCCAACTTCCGGCTCGACCACCGCGAAGTCAGCATCCAGACCGGGGACAACGTCATCGCCACCGGCCTGCGCAAGTTCGGCGCCATCATCGGCGATCACGCGGAAATCGGCTGCAACAGCGTGCTCAATCCCGGCACCCTCATCGGCCGCCGCAGCCTGGTTTACCCGCTGACGAGCTTTGCCGGCGTGCTGCCGGAGGACAGCATTCTGAAGAACCGCCAGGCGGTGCAAATCGTGCCGCGCCAGAAATAACGCCCGGCAGCGCCCCCGCCACCCCGGGTCAGGCCGCCGGTTCGATCATCGCGCTCATCGAGCCCTTGCTCTCCGGCAGGCGCGGATCGGCGCCATACTCGCGAATCTGCTCCAGCCGCAATTCCGCCAATTCCTTGTGCACGGTCGCTACGATCACGCGGCCGTCGCTGTTGACCTTGTCCGCCATCTTGAAGGCCGTTTCAAAGTCATGCCTGAAAATGGCCTGCAGCATCTCGATGACATAGGCATAGGTGTGCTCGTCGTCGTCCAGCAGGATGACGTGATAGGGCGGCTCGAGGTCCGGCTGCTCAAGCACCTGAGTTTGCGGCTTTGCAGGGCGTGTCGCCGGCCCCACCCCCGCCTGAACCGCACAGGCAGAGCAAGAACTTGCTAACAAGTGGCCGCGACCGGAACGCATGCCGGACTATCGCCCGGAACCTCGAAATCGCAACCCAGGCGCAGCTCGGGAATTCGGCGAGTTTCGACCGCTGCCGCAGGTTCTGTTTCCATCAAGGCAGTCTCAGCCGCCTCCGCCGTTTTGCAGAGCCACGCCAAGGTGGTTTGATAAAGCTCGGTGAATTTTCCCGCCACCACCGCCGCCAGCCGGCCGTCCGCGATGCCTGCCGCGGTTTCCGCCGCTGGCAGGGATGTGTCTTTGAGCAACCACGAGCACAAGTCTTCGGCCGGCGACAACGGACAAGCCACACGCTCCAGTCCTTTCAACAATCCAGCCAGATCCCGGCGAATGCGTGGCAGCAGGTATTCCAATGACAGCCGGACCGCGCCGCCCTCCTGGTCCGCCTCGGCATGGCGGAATGCTGTCTCGTCCGCTTCCGCCCCCAGCGACTCGAATGCCGGCACGTTGTTCATCAACCGCCACAACGCTGGAAGCCGGGCACACAGAACACCGTAGGCCCCGCCCCAAACGGGCAGCTCGGCGCTCAACGCCTGCAACTCCGTCCGTAGCGCGTGCGCCGGTGCCTGCATCAACAACCCCAGCGCCGCCGCCAACCGCCGCTCAAAGTCCGCCTCAATCGAACGCAGGGCCTCGTCCGAGTGCTCCATAATTGTCTCCTGGCGCGCGATCTCCTCCCGGTAAAGCCGCGCCTCATGAGCGATCAAACCGAATTGGCGCGCATCCAGCGGCATGCCCGCCAAAGCCAGCGCGTGCCCCATTTCCAGGTCGCGGCAGCGCTGCCAGGCCATCAGCCACTCCTTTTGCATCGAACGCGCCTGGTCGCCGCGCCGCTTCATCTGCTCACGACTGCGCTCGATCTGTGCCCGCATTTCCGTCAGGGACGGGCGACTTTGGTCCTCCTCAGTCAAACCGCACAGCGGTCGGAGCGGATGCGCCAACCCATCAAAATAACGCAGAATGTCGAAGTTAAACCGGCCTGATTCCGTGGATTTTTTGGCTGCTTCCGCCGCCGTCACCAACCGGAACTGATTGATCGCCAGCCCCAGATCCTGCTGGTAAAACATCTGCGTCAGTTGCCGGCAAACCTCGGCAAAACGCCGCACCAAGCAGGCCGCCGCGCCGCCTTTCACAATCAAAGGCTCTGCGCTGAACGCCATGATGCGGCGCAACCGCGCAGGACCATCCTTCAAAGCCGCTGCTTGACCGTCAGCCCCCATTTTTTCCAATTCGCGAACACGCGCCTGCGCCAGGTTGTCCGGGAGCAAACCATCGCGGATGCCATCCTCCAAACGGCGGCACAAGGTCTCGTCCACCCTCCGCATGGCCGCCTTGCGGTTTAGCAACTGCGCATATTCGGACCCACCGAGCAATTGCGCGGCCGCGGCATCGCCGGCAAACGTCACCCGGCGCAACGCCGGACTGGCCAGCAGACGCGTCAGTTGCAGCATGAGCCAAACCGGACGGCGGGTCAGCCAAAGGTAGGCCACCAGGAGCTTCGCTGGCAGCGGATGATGCCACCACCGCTTCTTGCGACGGATCGGAAACCGGATGCCCGCCACCACTTCCACATCCGCCTGGCCTGCTTGGCGTTCCTGCCCCTGACTGACAGCCCGCTCCAGCCACTCCTGCGTGCCCCGCAGAATCCAGTAGCTCCGGCCAGCCAAACCACGAGGCGACTGCGACACAACCGCCACGAGGTCCGCGATCAACTGCCCTTCCGTCGAGGCGCCAATCCACGCCGTGCCCACCGTCAGCCGGTGCCTGCCTGCCATCACCGCGCCAACCATGCCCGCCGGTTCCAAACGCACTTCTCCACCGCAATCAAGCCTCACCTCGGCCGGCATCGGCGCGCGCGCCTGCGCCACAGCCATCACAATGGCTTCAAACCACTCCGGCTGGTCACCCGGAAGCACCTGCGAGGTGCTTCCTTTTTTTCCTGGTTTCAGCCAAAACGGCCGGAAAAACCACACCCAAGTCGCAAAACCGGCGGCCAAACCTGTCGCGGTGGCGATGTTGGCCCATCCCCAGCCGCGCTCCAGAATCCAGCGCTCGAAGGCACCCAACGCCCCAAAAACCAGGGCCTGGGCGGTGACCAAAAGGAATCCCAAGTATAGAACAGGCACCACCAGCACCAAAACAGCCGCAACGCAGACGATCAGGCGAGTCAGCACCGGCCAGCGTAACTGCTTGGAACCGTTTGTTTGGGGAGGATTCGTCATACGCAATCGGAAAATATATAATTATTGTAATTTTTGTAAAGAATAAATCATCGCACTCCCGCGTGGCTCTACCGGCCTGACCTATCCACGCCACTCTTTCTTGCATCCACGAGCCCCCTCGCCGATGAACAACGGCTCTGCATGAAGCCCTATTACATCACCACTGCCATCGACTACACCAACGCCGCGCCCCACATCGGGCACGCTTATGAGAAGGTGCTCGCGGACGTGATGGCACGCTTTCAGCGGCTCAATGGGCGCGAGGTTTACTTCCTCACCGGCGTCGATCAGCATGGCCAGAAGGTGCAAAAGAGCGCCGCCAGCGCGGGCCTCAGCCCGCAGGTCTTTGTCGACGGTGTCACTGCCCATTTCACCGCGCTGTGGAAGAAGCTCGATGTGCGTTTCGACGGCTGGGCCGCCACCACAGACGACTGCCACAAGCGCGTCGTGCAGGCCATTTTGCAAAAATTGCACGATGCCGGGCAGCTTTACAAAAAGAGCCACACCGGCTTTTACAGTGTTCGCCAGGAGCAGTTCCTCACCGACAAGGAGCGCGGACTGGACGGCCAATTTGGCGAGGAATGGGGCGAGGTCGTCGAGCTCCAGGAGGAAAACTGGTACTTCAAGCTCAGCGAGCACGTCGAGTGGCTGAAAGGTTACATCAAGAGCCATCCCGGCTTCATTTTCCCCGCCAACCGCGCCAAAGATGTGATCAACGCCCTCGAAGGCGAGCCGCAGGACCTTTGCATCTCGCGTCCGGTCGAGCGCTTGAGCTGGGGCATCCCCCTGCCCTTCGACGAAAAATTCGTCAACTACGTCTGGTTCGACGCCTTGACGAATTACCTCAGCTTCGCCGGTTATATGGCCGCCGAGTGCGGCAATGCGGATCTGCCGGCTTTTTCCGAGCTCTGGCCCGCTGAAGCGCAGGTCATCGGCAAGGACATTCTATTTCCGCCGCACGCCCTTTACTGGACCACCATGCTGCACGCCCTCGGTTTCAGCGATGACCAAATGCCGCGCCTCATCGTCCATGGCTGGTGGAACGTGAAAGGCGCCAAGATGAGCAAGAGCCTCGGCAACGTCATCGATCCCAGCGCCCTCGCTGACAAGCTGACTCCAGACGGCCTGCGCTACTACCTCATGCGCGACATTGCGACCGGTTACGACGCCGATTTCAGCGATGAACGCGTGCTCATGTCCTACAACAAGGAACTGGCCGGCGGCCTGGGCAACCTGCTTAACCGCACCCTCAACATGGCCCACAAGTATCGCGCCGGGAAACTCGCCACCGCTGCCGGCCATGACGACGACGAAAACCGCGCTCTGCGGCAAACCGTCAACGCCGCCCCTGCCACCTACGGGGAAAAAATGAACGCCTGGGAAATCCATGAGGGCATCGCAGCCGCCTGGAAAATCGTGACCCACGCCAATCAGTTTGTGGACATCACCCAGCCCTTCAAGCTCGCCAAAGATCCCGCTCAAACCGCGCGCTTGGACAGTGTGCTGCACCACCTCGCCGAGGCGCTGGTCCACGTTAGTGTCCTGCTCAGCCCCGTCATTCCCGCCGCCGCCAAAGCGATGCAAGAGCAACTCGGCTGGGCCTGTCCCGCCGGCTTCCAGTTAAAAGACCTCGCCTGGGGTTTGCTCGAAGACGGCCACCAATTGGGCCAGCCCTCGCCGCTCTTTCCCCGCATCGAAGTCGAAGCCTGATCAAAAAAATCTCCGCGCCCTCAGCGCCTCCGCGGGAAACCATTTCAACGCGCCCCCAGAGCGGCCTCGCTGAAATCCGCGTCGCTGAACGACTGGTCGCGCTTGATCTTGGAGCCGTCCAATTCCGTCGTCTTTTCCAAACCGGGCCGCCGGACCAGCAGGTTCGCCGCCAAGCTGCGACCGCTCTCAGCCACCACCCGCTCGGTGTCAATGCGGCAGGCCAAGGCGCCCTTGCGATACTTCTCCACCTGCATGGGCACCATGCGCCGGGCATCCACCCAACTGCGCACACGGTCGTAACTGGAGCGCACACCACCCGGCCTGGACTCCAAGATCAGACAGTCAGCGTTGCCGACTTTTTCGCTGCCGACGATTTTTTGATCCGGCCAGGCATAAAAATTATCCACCACATCCTCATAACTCAGCCCGCTGCCAAGCACGAGCGTCTGCATGTCCGCCCCCGTCAATTTCTTGACTTCACCGCCGGCGGAGCGCGTGAAGCCGCTGGCGGCGCCATTGGCTGACTGCCGCACCACAAACCCTTCCTGATTGCGCTCCTTCGGCCAAATGACCTGCCAATGCACATCGCTGCCTTGAGCGCTGCGGCGCGAGCGAATGACCAACTGCAATATTTCCTCCGCACCCGCGCCTTTGATCGCCATCCGGGCGCGCACATCCGTCTGGCCGTCCTGGCGCAGTTCGCTGAGTTTTGCCGCCAAGGTCGTGGCGTCCATTTCCGCGTCAGCCGCAAAACCTGTCACACTCACCGAGCAGAAAGCGGACACTATGAGAAGACGAAGCGATGACAAAAGCATGGCGTGCGGACGGGTTGGCCGTTGATGAATACGAATCGCGCAGCGCCCCCGGTTGGGCGATTGCGCAAGGCAATGCTCGTTGTGTCAGCCGGCCAAAGCAAGTCCCGGCGGCAAACGCGAGGCGCGCCAGGCGGGATAAAGCCCGCTCACGACTCCCACGCCAACCGCAATCGCGACTGCGGAGACCATGAGCGAAAGACTCAAATCCGGCTCCAGCATGCCGCGCACCTGCGGGCTGGTTTCCAGCAGCTTCACGCCAACCCAGCCCAAGGCCACGCCCACCAGGCCGCCGGTGAATCCCAGCATCGCCGACTCCATTAAAATCATGCGCACCACCCGGCTGCGTTTCCACCCGATCGCCAGCAGGATGGCAATCTCCTGCGTGCGCTCAAACACCGTCATCAGCATCGTGTTCATGACGCCCAGGATGCCGACCAAAACCGCCAGCAGCGAGGTGCCCCAACTGATGGCGCGAATCATTTTGTAGCTCTGGCTCTGCCCGATGTGCTCATCAGCCGCAATCGCCTTCCCTTCGGGCACCAGGGCATTGATCTGGCGGCAGAGTTCATCCCTTGCCGCCTGGTCCATTCCGGGTTTGAGCCGGACATCGATCACATTGATCTTGCCCTCGTTGCCAGTCAGGCGCTGATAAAGCTCCAATGAGAGAATGATGGAGCCGTTCTCGACCCAAGCGCCGCCGTCAAAAATACCAGCAACCTTCAATTCGTGCGTGTCGAGTTGCAGCGGATCACCCGGTTTTTTGCCGAGCATCTCCGCGGCGGTCGAGCCAAGCAGCACCACCTCCTCCTGCCCTGACTCGGGCAAACGCCCCGCAAGCAGCTTCAAATTGTCCCAGTTAAAGCCACCCCATTGCCGCGACGAAATCAGCATCATGTCCGCGCTCTCGATGCTCATCATATCGACCAGCAATGTCACGCACGTTTCAACTCCGGGCAAGGCCGCCACCTTCTTGACGCCCTCGTCAGAAAAGGGTTTCGGCATGAGCGAGGTCCCCATGCTGCTGACCACGATGTCGGTGCCGCGGGCTTTCATGCCCACCACCCAGCTCTTTTCAAACCCCCTCGACATGCCGACAAGCGCCACCACCGCAGCAATGCCGATGGCGATTCCGAGCAAGGTCAGTCCGGTGCGCACTGGCCGCCGCAGCAAGCCGCGCAGGATGACATGAAAAAAACTCATTCTGGTGCGGCGGGGTTGGGGGCTAAAACTCCTTCATGCAGCACGCCGTCACGCATGGTGACAATGCGCGTGCCCAGCCTGGCAATGTCCTGGTCATGCGTGACCATGATCAGCGTCATCTGCCTCTCCTCGCGCAAACGGGTCAGCAACTCGAGAATCTGCCCGGCATTTTTGGTGTCCAGGTTGCCTGTCGGCTCGTCCGCCAGCAGCACGCGGGGCTCGTTGGCGAGGCTGCGCGCGATGGCCACCCGCTGTTTTTCCCCGCCCGAAAGTTTCCCGGGATGATGATGCAGCCGGTGCCCCAGGCCCACGAGTTCCAGCAAGCCCTCAGCCCGCTCGCGGCGGTCTTTCGTGGAAAACTCGCGCTCAAACATCGGCATCTGCACATTCTCCAACGCCGTGAACGCGGGCAGCAAATGGAACGCCTGGAAGATGAAGCCGATGTCGCGCGCACGATAGGAAGCCAGATCGGATGCCTCATGCAAAGCCCGCCCGCGAAACCTGAGCGCGCCCGAACTGGGCCGGTCCAGACCGCCAAGCATTTGCAGCAGCGTGGACTTTCCCGAGCCGCTCTGGCCGACAATGGAAAGAAACTCCCGCTCGCGAATGACAAAGGAGACACCGCGCAGCGCCTCGACCTGCCCCTCGGCATAGTACTTTCTCAGGTCGCTGGCCTCATAAACCACGTTTTCTGCTTCAGTAGGTGACGTTGCGGGCGGCATTCCGGGAGATGTGATTGACAACGAGGATGCGGCTCAGCTTTTCGCCACGGCATTCCACTGCGCACCCACGCGCGGATCCTTCAGGCACTGAAAAAGATGCAGAAAGGCATGCCAGTAGCTGGCAAACGGCGGGTGCTCGTCCGGGTGTTTCGGTTGCAACAGGTCTTGATGGATGGGCAGTTCCGCATGCGGCACGCCGCTCTTGAGGTGATGCACCCCGTGGTAAGGCTCATGCAGCAAGGTCAGCGAGATCAATCGCCCCGCGAATGTGTCCGCCACGATGCTGCGTGTGGCGCTGTTGATGGTGGAACCGGTAAGACCCACATGCTCGATGTATTTGCGCACGCTCTGCATGTTACCGGCAAGCCAGGCGGGAAGGAAGTACAACCAGAGAAAATATTTCCAGCCGCCAGTCACTGCGGTGAGGACAAGCACACCCGTCCAGACGACAACTGTCAACAGCAACTCCAGCCAGATGCGCCGGCGGATGCGCCGCGCGCGAATCGGAGAGTCCCTCCGCAGGAAAGTCCGCAGAAAGAGAAACGGCGTGTAAAACAAGCCAAACGACAACTCCAGAGCCGCCGCCAGCAGCCGGGCCCAGCGCGGCGCGGATGGATTCACAAAGGGCCATAATTCATCATCCCGCTCACTGCCCAAATGCGAGTGATGCGACTGGTGCGACACACGATACAAGGTGAAACTCACCAGGCTGAAAACCCCGATCAACATGCCGTCGATTTCATTGAGCGTGCGATTTTTCCGCAGCATCCCGTGCGAGGCTTCGTGAAAGCCGATCAACTGCCCATGCATCAGGTGGCTTGCCAGCAGCATGAAAGGCAGCGCCAGCCAGTAATGGTCGTGATGCACCGCCAGACCCACCACGAATTGCGTGGCGAAAAGCAGCAGGGAGATCAGCGGAAACGCGGCGCGATTCACCCAGTGCGGCGCGTGGGGCTCGGATAACTCGCATGCGGCATTCATAGAAACGAAGCAAACTTTGGATCACTGCAAAAGCGCCGCCAAGCGGCCGTTCGCGTCTTCGCAAACGGACTTCAACACCTGCAAATAGCTCTCGTGCAGGTTTTCGAGTTCGGCAGCAGAAAATTTGTCTTTGCGGTGCAGCCAGACCACCTCCAACGCATCGCCCTCCTCGGTGATCTCGCAGCCCAGCGCGAAGCGCGTCGTGCCCGTGGAGCGCATGCGCAGCTTCAACGACAAGCCGGGCACTGCGATGTCGGGGACGGGATGATTTTGCAGCGCGAAACGCACCTGGTAGAGCGGACTCGCCCCAACGGATGGCTGCAGCCCGAGCCGACGAATCAATTCAACATAGGGCATGGCATGCGCAAAGGCATCCAGGGTCTCGCTCTGCACCTCGCGCAAAAACTCACTGAAACGCTGTTCCGGCTGAAGCTGATGGCGCAGGGGCAGGTTGCCCGCGCAGTAGCCCATGGTCTCATTCACGCCCGCATTGCCACGATTCGCCACCGGCGTGCCGACCACGCTGTCCAGCACGCCCGTCCATTTCGCCAGGGCGATGTGAAAACAGCTCAGCAGCGTGCTAAACAGGGTGGCGCCGCTGCGGCGCGCCAGTTCCCGGACCGGGGCCGCCAGCTCAGATGGCACACTGGTGACCCGGCGTTCGAGCAGATGGCTCTCCGGTTTTTTCGTTTCCAGGTCGGGCCAAATCGGTTGAATGTTCTGCAGCCTGGGAAGCCAGTAATCAGCGCTTCGTTGCAGTCTTTCCTCAGTCCAAGCCTGCCGCTCGGCAGCAGCCCAAGCCGAGTAGGTTAGCGCCGGCTCCGGCAGGGGTTGAAATCCCTTCAGCAGATACTGCAGGTAAGAAACACACAAATCCTGAACGAACACCCCCAAAGACCAGCCGTCTGCGATGGCATGATGAATGGCAAAAGCGAGCACGACGTCGTCAGGCGACTTGCGCACCATGACGACGCGGTAGAGCGGCCCGCGCAAAAGATCAAACGGCTCCAGAAAAACCTCGCGCAGAGCCTTCTCCACCGCCTCCCCGGATTGCTGGTCTGCCGGCAGGTCGCGGCAAGCCACGGCCAGGATGCCCTCGCGGCGAATCATCTGCATCGGCGCGCCTTTGCCCGGGAGGAAGGACGTCCGCATCGCTTCCTGGCGCTGCATGACGTCGCGCACGCAATCCGAGCAGGCTTGCGGAGGAATCGTTCCCTTCACATGCACCACCGCGCAGATGTGGTTGGCCGCATCCTGCGCCGGCACGTGCGAAGCCTCCCACAACTCCCGCTGCGGAAAGCTCAGGGGCTGGAGCGTCACCGCCCCCGAGTCCAGCAGGCTCTTCAGTTGCGCGCGGCGATCATCCGACATGCCAAAGTCAAACTCGAGCCGCTTTAGACGCTGGGTTGAGAACGGGCGGTTTCTTCATCCACCTCCAACGGCCCGCCGAGCAGGTCATCCAGAGCGTCATCGGAAAGCGCTTCGAGATCGATGTCCTCCACCGAGATCGCCGTCGAAGCGACCGCAGCCGGAGCTTCTTTGGGCGCAGCGGTCACGCCTGCTTTGGCGCCCAGGTGCTCGGCGATGAGGCCGGCAATCTGTCCGATCGTCCGCGCCCGCATCAGACTGGTGGGCGGCAAAGCGACGCCAATCGCGCTTTCGATCGAGTTCTCAATCTCCACGCCCATCAACGAATCCAATCCCAGGTCCGTCAGCGGCTGGTCATCGCGCAGGCTTGCCGGTTTCAGGCGCAGCACGGAAGCCACCACCTCGCGCACCGCTTCGGCAATGACCGCTTCTTTTTCAGCCGCCGCTGCGGCTTCGATCCGTGGACGCCAGTCCACCGTCGAACCACCGCCTTCCTGGCTTTCCACGCCCGCGGCAAACACGCGTTGCAGCAGCGGGTTCTCCTGCAGGCCCCGGAAGGACTGGCGCCACTTCGACCAGTCCACCCGGATCGCCGCGGCCTGCGGCACCCCCGCCGTGAGGAAAGACTCCAGCAGGCTGACCACTTCCCCGGGCGACAAGGCGGCGGTTCCCTGACGGGCCAGGAATTCCGCCACACGCTCGTTGCGCGCCACATAACCTTCGCCACCGAGCACGCCCCAGTTGATCGCCAACGCCGGCAGACCCTGCGCTTGGCGTTGATGCGCCAGAGCATCCAGGAAGGCGTTTGCGGCGGCGTAATTGGCCTGCGCCGGATTGCCGAAGATGCTGGAAACCGAGGAGAACATGACAAAGCAGTCGAGTTCCTGGTCCAGCGTGGCCTCATGCAGCAGCCAGGCGCCGAGCGCCTTGGGTTTCATCACTGACAGCATGCGCTCGCGGGTCAGCGCCGACATCGGCGCGTCATCGATGACCATGGCAAGATGGAAAACACCTTTCAACGGCGCGCCCGATTTGCCTGCCGCAGCCGAAACCATCCGCTTCACGTCCTCCGCGCAGCCAGCGTCGCCTTTGACCACGGTCACATCGATCTGCTGCTGTTGCAGTTGCTCGACAAAACGTTTGGCTTCGTCCGTCGCCGCACCACTGCGGCCTGCCAGCGTCAAATGTCTGGCGCCGCTTTCCACCAGCCAGTTCGCCAGCACACGGCCGAAGCCGCCAAACGCGCCGGTGATGAGGTAATTGGCCTCCGGCTTGACCGCGAATTTCGGCGGCAAAGCTTCCACCCGCAGCGGGTTCACGGACTCGGAGAAAATCACCACCACCTTGCCGGTGTGTTTGCCTTGGGCCATCAAACGGAAGGCGGCGTCCACGCGTGACGCCGGGAAGGAACGGAAGGGCAGCGCTGTCAGCGCGCCCTGCTCGACCAGCTCCGCGACTTCCGCCAGCAGGTCGCGTGTCAGCGATTCATCCCCGGCAAAAACCGCATCCATCGCCACCACGTGGAAGGAGGCGTTTTTGCGCAGAGGCCACAATGGAATGCGCGAGTTTTGGTAAATGTCGCGTTTGCCGATCTCGATGAAACGGCCGAATTCAGCGAGGCAGGACAGCCCCATCGGAATCGCCTCGCCAGCCAGCGCATTCAGCACCGCATCCACGCCGCGTCCCTGCGTGATCTCCATCACTTCATTGGCGAAATCACCACGGCGCGAGTCCACCACGTGTTTCACTCCCATGGTTCGCAACAGACCACGCTTGGCCGGACTGCCTGCGGAGGCAATGACTTCGAGGCCCAGATGGTGGGCAATTTGCACCGCCGCCATGCCGACACCACCCGCGCCAGCATGAATGAGGATGCTTTCGCCCGCTCGCAGTCGCGCCACGTTCTTCATGGCATGCCACGCGGTCATGAACACCACCGGAAGCGTCGCCGCCTCTTCAAAAGACATGCCGGCGGGAAGCTTGCGGACATCGGCGCCACGAGCCAGCGTGTGTGTGGACAGGCCAAAGACAGCGAGGCCGAACACCGCGTCGCCGGCTGCCACATGATGGACGTCTGAACCGACGGCGCGCACGATGCCGCCGACCTCGTCACCAAAGATGCGCGCATCCGGCGTTTCCGCCGGATACAAGCCAAGCGCCTTGAGCACATCGCGGAAGTTCATGCCGGCGGCTTTCACTTCGATCAGCACCTCGTTCGGCGCGCAGGCGGGCGGGGCGAATGGCGTGAAGCGCAGGGCATCGAGCAGGCCGCGCTCACGCGATTCCAGTTTCAGGCAAGTTTGATTGCTTGACCAGACTTCGCGCTCAGACAGTCCGCGGTCAATGCGCTGCGCATAACGCGCCTCGCCCCGCAGGGCCACTTCGCGTTCAGAGCCGGCGCGCAAAAGCTCATTCCACAGTCTTTCGCCCTCATCACCGGACGGCTCCGCGGCAAGGTCGATGCCCTTGCAGGTGAAGCCTGGATGCTCGCTCAAAATGACGCGCAGCATGCCAAGCGACGCGGCCTGCACGGCATCAACGCTGGCAGGCGTCTCTCCAGCCGATTGGGCGCCGCGAGTAATCAGGTCGAACCTCAGTTTCGCAGCGGGGTGGAAGGTTTCCAGCGCCTTGGTCAGGTGCAGCAAAGCATCGGTTCCCATCAGGCCCGCATCCGCATCAGCCGCATTCAGCTTCAGTCCCAGGCTCCACAAGTACACAAACCGGTCTGGCAGGCCATCGCTGCCAAAGTCCTGAATAAACTCCATCCAGTCCTCCTGCTCATGCGCGCGCAAGCGAACGTCATCACCCTGGCGCCCGTGACGCTGGCCCTCTCGCACCGCGACACACGCCACGCCCTGCTTGCGCAGGCGGGTGATCAAGTTTTCACTCAGCGCGGAGTCGTCCGCAAACACCACCCAGGAGCGATCCACTTCTGGCGCGCCACTGGCGGCGGTTGCCGGTGTTGTCTCCGCAGAAGCCTTTCTGGCCAGCAGCCCTATTTGCCCCTCGCCCATGGGACCACTCAATCCCTGCAACGACACCACTTCCGCGAAGCCGACGTCGCGCAAAACATCCTCCCACTGGGCACGCTGCATGAGCGGGTGCTCCGGCCGCAAATCGCGATCCTGCAGGTGCCACCAGCCGGTGGTCAGGCCGAACACGGATTCCGTCCACAGGTGCGGTGTGGCCACATCCATGAAGTGCAGCGTGCCGCCTGGACGCAGCAAGCTCAGCAACTGGCCCAGGGTGAACTTCACATCCTTCACCGCGTGCACCACGTTGGTGCCGATGATGAGGTCAAACGACGCAAGTTCGAACTCCTGCTGCGCCACTGGTTTCTCCAGATCGTAAACCTTGAATTCGACCTCCGGATACGAAGCCAGTTTTTGGCCTGCCGCCTGGAAGAAAACCGCCGACACATCGCTGAAAACGTACTCATGCAGCGACCGCTGCAAACGCGGCAGCACGGCCGCCGAGAGACCGCCGGTGCCAGCCCCGATTTCCAAAATCCGCAAGCCCCTGCCCTCTGGAAGACGCCTGGCTGCCGCCGCCACCGCCGAACCGATGGCTGACATCCAATGGCTGGAGAGCAGGCCGTCGCCGTAAAATTGCTCGAGCAACTCGCTGCCCGCGCCGGTGAAAAGCACCTGCACGGCATCCTTTTCACCACGCAAAATCGCGCCCAGCTCGGCGCACGTTGCCTGGCAGAGCATGGCATCCGTCAAATGCCCCGGGTGCTCGCGCAAAAAGCGCTGCATGGTTTGCCCGGCCCCTGCTGAAACCTTCGTGAAGGCCGCCGTGGGCACAAAACCCTTGGCAGTCTCGTTGAGCAGACCGTCGCGCGTAAAGTGCAGGGTGAAGCGCCGCAGGGCGTTGCGCATGACGCCGCCGACGCCCAGGCTGTCTGCGGTGAATGCCTTGCCCTCGCTGACACCCATCGCTGTCAGACCTTGCGCCAGCAAGGCTTGCGCCAGTTCGTCGGCATCCGCCATCACCGCTTCCAGCTTGCTTTTGCCGCGCAGATCGATCATCTCATCCAAAGCCTTCCGCGCGGCTTGACGCAGATCCTCCAAGGGTGCCGACGCCAGCGCTTGCGGAGGCATGTCCGAAGGCGTTTTTTCCCAGTCGATGTGATAGACCAAGTCCCGCGCACCCGCGGGCGCTCCCGAGCGGCGCGCCGCCGCCAGGCTAATGGCGCGAAATCCTTCCACCAGCACACAGGGCTCGCCAGCCTGGTCATACAACGCCACCGCGCCCTCAATGAACTCCTCATTGAACTGCCGCACCGAGGCCTCCACTTGAGCCGACGCCCCCGGCGAGCGCAGGAATAGAATGCGGCCAAAGCGCACCGGCAGCTTCATGCGCGCTTTGCGATCCTCCACGGTCTTGGCTGCAGCCGAAAACACGTGCAAGGCGCCATCCAGCAACACCGGATGCAGCGGATACTCCGCCGCGCGCGCGGCAGATTGCTCGGTCAGTTTCACCTGCCCGGCAGAAATCCCATCGCGGGCGGCCAGGGCCTGCACTCCACGAAATTCCGGTCCGTAACGCAGCCCTAGATCCGTCATGTGCTGGTAGAAAGCCTCGACATCACCCTCGACCAGGCCTCGCTCACCCAAACCGCGCCATTTCGACTTGCCAAAACTGCTGTCGGTGCGCTCGCCGCGCATCGATCCCACCACATGCACCGACCAGGATGCGCCCTGCTCAAATTTGCTTTGCAAGGTGAAGGTGCGCTCGGCCGGATCGTAGGTCAGCTCGATCACCAGGCCGTTGACCTGCTCGGGCAAAATGAGCGGTTTGCGAATCTCGAAATCTTCGATGACAAAAGGCCGGCCCTCGAAGAACTGCGCCCCAGCCTCAAGGACGATGTCAACATACGCCGCGGCCGGGAACACCACGTGGCTTTCGACCTTGTGATCCTTCAAGTAAGCCATGTGGCGGTTGTCCAAACGCGCGATCCAAGTTGGCAGCGCGCGCGGCAGACGCTGATCCAAAAAGCCGCGTCCACCCGGCGCGATGCGGCTTTCGCGCCACTCGGCCGCCTCACTCCACCAGCGGCTGCGATCCCACGAATAAGCGGGCAGCACCAGCGACTCGCGCGAGGGCGTCATTCCGGTGAAATCGAGCGCGACATCGGCGGCATGCAGGTCCATCGCAGCCTGCAGCATGGCGTTGCGCTCCTGGTCGCGGCGGGTCGAACTGACAATCGGCGGTTTGGATCCGCCACGCTCAGCCAGGCATTCCTGAATCGAAATGGCCAGCGCCGGGTGCGCGCTCAGCTCCAGCCACACATCCACCCCGAAATCAGCAAGCGCCTGCACCGCGGGCGCAAACAGCACGGGCTGCTTCACCCCGCGCGCCCAGTGCTCCGCGGTGCAATCCTGCCCGCGGCATTGGGCGCCGGTGACGGTGCTGAAAAAAGGAGTGGTTTCCGGTTGCGGCTGCAGGCTCTGCAAAGCCGCCTCCAGTTCGTCCGCGGCAGGAGTCATCAACGGATGGTGGAAGGGATGATCCACGCGCACAAAACGCGCGAACACCGAATTGGCCTCAAGCTCCGAGGCGATCTTCTCCAGGATGACACGCGGCCCGGCAAGGGTAAGCGAGCGCGGTCCGTTGAAGGCCGCGATGACCACACCGCGGTCATGCCGCGCGAGAACCGCGCGGGCCGCCTCCTCATCCAGTCCGACTGCAAGCATGGTGCCTTCACCGCGCGCGCAGTTCTCCATGAACTTGGCCCGCATCACAATCACCCGCGATGCCTCCTCCAAGCTCAGGACGCCAGCCACGCAACTGGCGGCGATCTCACCCACGCTGTGTCCGACAATGGCATGCGGCGTGATGCCCCAGGACTTCCATAGTTCCGCCAGCGCCACTTGCATGGCAAAGATGGCTGGCTGCGCCACCTCCGTGCGGATGATCTGGCTGTCAGCTTCATCGCGGGCCAATTCCTCCAGCAGCGAGAAACTGGCGTAGGGCCGCATGGCAGCATCGCAACGCCGCATGATGTCGCGAAAAACCGGCTCATGCTCCATCAGCTCACGCCCCATGCCCCACCACTGCGGGCCTTGGCCGCTCATTACAAAACCGACGCGGGCTTTGCTTTCGCGCCTTGGGGTGAACGTGACGCGCAAGTTCTGACCTGCTTCACCCGCTTCGAAAGCACGCAAGTCCTCAAGCAACTGTGCCGCTGAATTCACCACCACGGTCAGACGGTGCTGGTGATGATTGCGCCTCGCTCCGAGGGTGTAAACCAGTTCCGGAAGCAGCGTGCTTTTGCCGTTTGAAGTCAGGTGGCTCTCCAGCCAGCCGGCCAGCGCGGCGGCTGTGGCCTTGAGCGCATTCTCCGAGCGCGCCGAAAGCACGACTGGCCAGCCACGCGGCTTGTCGATGCGATCGGACGCCGGTCGCGGCGTCGTGGCAGGTGCTTCTTGCACAATGACGTGGGCATTGGCGCCGCCAAAGCCGAAGGAGTTCACCCCGACAATGCGTTTGCCGTTGACCGCTTCAAACGGCTCCAGAGCCGTGGGCACGCGCAGCTTCAAGCCCTCAAAATCAATGTTGGGATTGGGCGAACTGAAATGCAGGCTGGCGGGTATCTGCTTGTGCTTGAGCACCAGCAGCGCCTTCACCAAACCGGCGATGCCAGCCGCCGTTTCCAGGTGGCCCAGGTTGGTTTTGACCGATCCAATGGCAAGCGGCTGCTCAGCCGGCCGCTCCTGGCACAATGCATCAGCCAGCGCATGCGCCTCAATGGGGTCGCCCACCGCTGTGCCGGTGCCGTGCGCTTCGACAAAACCCACGTCGTTCGGATGAATGCCCGCGTCGATGCAGGCATCCCGCACCAGCCTTGCCTGCGCCTCGGCACTTGGCAGCGAGATGCCGTTGGTGTGACCGTCCTGGTTGAGGGACGTGCCCAGAATGACACCGTGAATCGCGTCGCCATCCGCGATGGCATCCGACAAGCGCTTCAGCAGCACCATGCCCGCCCCTTCCCCGCGCACGAAGCCGTTGGCGTCCGCGTCGAAGGCCTTGCAACGGCCGTCGGGTGAGAGCATCGACGCCTGCGAAAAGCCAATGAAGCCACCCGGCGTGATCATCACCGTCACACCGCCCGCCAGCGCGGCCTTGCTTCTGCCGTTCCAGAGATGCTCGCAGGCCGCATGCACCGCCGTCAGCGCCGAGGAGCAGGCCGTGTCCATCGCCACGCTCGGCCCCAGCAGATTGAAACAATAGGAAATGCGGTTGGCCGCGATGCTGTGCGCCGAACCGGTGGGCGAGTGCGGGCTGATGCCGGAGGAGTCGCCCGGTGTCCCCTGCACGATCTGGTAGTCATTATGGGAAATGCCCACGAACACTCCGATGTCCGTACCGCTCTCGAGGTCGAGCACCATGCCGCTGTCTTCCAATGCCTCCCAAGCCGTCTCCAGCAGCAAGCGCTGCTGGGGGTCGATGTAGGGCGCCTCGCGTGGAGAAATGCCAAAAAACTGGGCGTCGTATTCCTCCAAACCACCGATGAAACCACCCCGGCTGGAGATCGATTTGCCAACGATGCCCGGCTCCGCGTCGTAGTAGCGCTCCTTGTTCCAGCGATCCGGCGGCACTTCGCACACGGCATCCTGTTCATTGACCAGCAGTTTCCAGAATGCGTCAGCATCATTGACTTGACCTGGAAAACGGCAACCGATGCCGACGACGGCAATACCTTCCTTTTGAGGGCGGGTTTGAGACATAAGGGGGTTAAAGCAAAATCAGAACAGACCCGGCTTGCGCCAGGCCAGCACAAAATGACGGATTCTGGGTTAACACAAGGGCTTGTTCACGGCAAGTCGTTCGCGCTTTCTAATGCAAGACGCCGGAACACCGTTAATCCTGCTCGACAGCCCAATATCTTGCATTTATCGAGATTCGATGCGTCCACCATCAGCGCGTGGATCGTGTAACTCGTGTCCTCATTTTGTCTGTATGTGTGGAATCGCAGGAATGCTGAGTTTGACGGGTCATGCGGACGTGCCTTCGGGTGTCGTCGAGCGCATGTCGCGTGCCATCTTTCATCGCGGCCCGGATGAGGAGGGTTTTTTCAGAAGGCCCGGCCTGACGATGGCCTCCAGGAGGCTCAGCATCGTGGGACTGGCCGATGGGCAGCAGCCGATGAGCAATGAGAACGGTTCCGTCTCGGTCGTTTTCAACGGCGAGCTGTTCGACCACATGCAGGTGCGCGCAGCCTTGCAAGGCAAAGGGCATCTGCTGCACACCTCCTGTGACACGGAGATCCTCCCGCACCTGTGGGAGGACTATCAAGAGGGTATGTTCGAAAAGCTGCGCGGGCAGTTCGCGGTCGCCATTTGGGATGAGAACCGCCGTCTATTGACCCTGGCGCGGGACCGCTTTGGCATCGCGCCACTGTATTGGACCCGGCAAGGCGAGTGGTTCCTCTTTGCCTCGGAAATCAAAGCCCTGCTGGCATCGGGCATGGTCCCAGCGCGCGCCGATCTGCACGGCCTGGATCACATCTTCACCTTCGCCGCCCTGCCCGGCCCCATCACCTGCTTTGAGAACGTCCAGCTCCTGCGCCCTGCTCACCTTTTGCAGGTGCGCAGCGCCCAGGAGGCCGCCACGCAAATTCAGATCAAACCCTACTGGACCATGGATTTCCCCGATGCCGGGGATGAGGTGGACGGTGACGCCAGGACACTGGTGGACGAGTTCGAGCAGCTCATGCTGGCGGCGGTGGAGAAACGCCTGCGCGCGGACGTGCCGGTCGGCGCTTACCTCTCCGGTGGCGTGGACAGCAGCATGATCGTCGCCCTGGCCTGCCACCTCAAAGGACCCGCCATCAACACCTACACGGTCCGCGTCGATGAACCCGGGATGGATGAACTGGACGCGGCCAACCTGGTGGCGCGGCATGTTGGCACCAAACCGCCCATCGTGCAGGAATTCCGCACCGAGGACGCGATCAACACCTACCCCAAACTGGTCCATGCGGCCGAATCGCCCGTCATCGACACCTCCTGCGCCTCCCTGCTGCAACTGGCCGGCCGCGTGCATCGCAACGGCCAAAAAGTGGTCCTCACCGGCGAAGGCGCTGACGAATGGCTCATCGGCTACCCTTGGTACAAAGTGGCGAAGATTTTCAGTTACCTCGACGCGATCCCTGGCCTGCGATTGAGCGATCTCGCGCGCCGAGGTTTCCTGCGCCTCAACCACGTGCCGCAGTTCCCGAGCTCTTTCCGCCGGGAGATCGAACAGGCCGTCGGCGGCCCGAATGCCTGGATCGATTCCTACGGCCTGCTCAGCCTGGCCCGCCTGCGTTTTTATGGCGAGCCCATGCGGGAAATCATGCACAACACCCGCCCCTGGGAGGAGCTCGGCATGGACACAGAGCGCGCCCGCCGCTGGCACCCGTTGAACCGCGGTGTGTGGGTGGCCTCGCGCGTCACGCTGGCGGGCCACTTGCTGCACGCCAAGGGCGACCGGGTGGCGATGCACAACTCCGTGGAGGTGCGGTATCCTTTCCTCGACGAAGACGTGTTTGACTTCACCGCCAAGCTGAACCCCAAATGGAAACTCAAGGGCTTCCGCGACAAGCACCTGCTCCGCCTGCTGGCCGAACGCTGGGTGCCGAAGGAGGTTTATCAGCGCGGCAAAGTGATCTTCCGCGCCCCGCTCGACAGCTTCCATCTCGACCCCGAGCCGCCCTTCATCCGCGACTTGCTGAGCGAGGAATCGCTAAGCCGAACGGGTTATTTCGACGTCAGCGCCGTGCGTGAATGGCGCAAGAACTACCGTGAACTGCGCCCGGGCTCCCTGCCACGGTTGTCGGTCGAGATGGGCCTGGCGGCGGTGGTTTCCACCCAGCTTTGGCATCATTACTTCATTGATGCCAGCCTGACGGGAGAACTGCCGGGCTACAGCCCCGACAGCCCCCTGGCTGGCTCTTCGTAACCGGCGTTTACTGCAATTTTTCGAGCACGGCGCGCGCGTCAACCTTCGCCTGCGCATCGTCCTTTTCAGTGCTGCGCATGGCCAGCGCTTTTTCGAGGGTCGTCTTGGCCTTGTTCTCCTCCCCCATTTGCGCGTAAACACGGCCCAACTCGACATGGTGGATGATTCGCTGAGGGGCAATCTCGATCGCGTTTTGGAAGCACTTCACCGCCTCTTCATTGGAGCCTTCGGGCAAATTACCGTAAATCACCGACGCCAGCGTGCGCTTCACGCCGCCCACATCCGCCAGCACGCGATGCCAGCGGCCCAGGACATTCCAGGCCGTGTCATTGCGCGGGTTCAAATGAATCGCCCTTTCCGCGCAGGCCTTGATTTTCGGCGAATTGGCCACCTGCTGGCGGGCGCCCTGATACGGCAGCATCTTGCCATAGCTGATCGCCTCCGACAGCACCGCATCCGAATTTTTCGGCTCCAACGCCGCCGCGCGTTGTCCGTATTGCAAAGCCACCTCGCCAAACTTGAGCTTTTGTTCGTCCGACTTGCAGTGATGCATCAAATGCCGGTATTGGCGGGCAATGCAAACCAGCAAATCGGCATCCTTGGGATCGAGCTTTTCCGCTGCGAGATAAAACTCCAGCGCCTGCTCGGTTTGCAAGTTGCGCTCGCAGGCATCGCCCCTTGCAATGAGTTCCTGCGCGGGTTCTGGGGCGGCTTCCACCAGTTGCGCGGCAGGCCAGGCAAAGGCAGCAATGGCCAGACAAAGCTGCGCGGCGCACTTTCCCTTCGATGGTTGAACAAGGCCGCAAAAGGGGGCTGGCCTGAGAAGTTTCAAGGTCATTCTTGCTGCGACACCAAAAAACGAGCCGCGTTCAACAATTGCGCCTCGCTCTGCCGCGGGCCGATCAGTTGCAGACTGGCCAGGGTCGGGTCGTCTTGCATCGGCACGGGAACGGCGAGGGCCGGGTTGCCGGCGTAATTTACCGCCACGGTGTTCTGGCTGTTAAGCATTTCCGCCTCAAAAATCACATCTGTCCTCAGCAGGGGAATCCTCTTTGGCACACGCTGCAAAGTGGGCAGCGCAATGACATCCACCCGGGTGAATTGCTCCGCCAGCGTCCGCCGCCAGTTCGTTCGGCGTGACAGGGCCTCCGCATAGCGATCCGGGTAATCCAGATTGCCCAGCAGCATCGCGGCCTTGGCCAAAATGCTGATTTCCCTGCTGCCAGCGAAATCCCGGTTGGCAAGCCAGCCATCGACCATGGCGACTTTGTAGCCATCCTTCTGCGCCTGCTCCCACCGCTTCACAAAAGTCTCGTCCAAACGCACCACCGTGAAACCCGCCCTCGCCAGTGCGTCATCGATCGCCTTGTCCATGGCGGCATGGGTGCCAGGCACATAAAGCCTGCCGACACGGATGCTGCGGGCCGTCGCTTTGGCCGCCTTGGCGCGCGCATGCTTGCCGGCAAAATCACCCTGCAACAAGCCCATCCCCTTCACCAGATTGGGCAGGGTCGCGGCCATGGGGCCGACGGAATCCAAATGCTTTGGCGACAGCGGATACACCCCCTTCAAAGAGACCAATCCATAGGTGGTTTTGAGACCAAAGGTGCCGGTGCAGGCCGCCGGCACACGAATCGATCCCGCCGTGTCCGTTCCGATCGCGACGTCGGCGGCGCCACTGGCGACGGCGACGGCGGAGCCGCTGGAGGAACCGCCGGGAATGGTTCGCCAGCCGCGCACGGGATTTTTCGGAGTGCCAAAATAATGATTGATGCCGGTGGTGCCCATCGCGAGCTCCGCCAGGTTGGTTTTGCCGACAAAAACCACGTCTTCCCGGCTGCGGGCCAACCTCAGGCAAGCCGCGTCCTGCCTGGCCGGACTGGCGTGAAAGGCGCGATACTGCGAGCCCGCGCTGGTCACCTCCCCTTTCATGTCGATCAAATCCTTCACCGCCAGCTTCAAGCGCGTGTCTCCCGGCGGCGGTGGTGTGTGATTGATGAATGCGCGATCTTTTGACAGGCCTGGCGGCGGTTCGTGCCTCTTGCTCATGCAGCCCGCTGAAAGGCTGCAGGCAAGGAGCAGGGAGATCGTCTGCACAGGATTCCACAAGCGGCGCATCGTCCACCGAACGCCGGTGAAAGCGCCCTGTCAAAAGCTATCTGGCCGCTCCCGCCGCGGCTCACCCGTGGCGCGGGGGCTCACGTCTTGTCACGCAACCCGGGAAATTCCGTGCTGGCGCCCCCGCCGAGCTGCTCGCTCTCCTCGCCTTCCAAATCGTAGTCAGCCATCAACACCACCTCGCCCTTTTTGACCTTTTTCTTCGCCATCGCCACCGCCAGCCAGCGAAACTCATCGGAGTGGCCAAGCATCATCTTAACCATCATGGTCAGCGGCACCGCGAGGAACATCCCCACCGGCCCCCACATCCAGCCCCAAAACACCACCGACGCCACGATCACCAGCGGCGAGGCCCCAAAACGCCTGCCCATGAGGGTTGGCTCCAAAAAAGTGCCCAATGCCGTGTTGATGGCCAGGTAACCGAGAAACACACCAAACGCACTGCCAAGGCCATAAGTGATCAAGGCCAGCAACACGGGCGGCACACCCGCCAGGATCGAGCCCACCGCAGGAATGAAATTCATCACAAAGGCGACAATGCCCCAGAGGGCCGCGTAGGGCAGGTCAAACAACCAGCACCACAGGCCCGCCAGCAAGCCCGTGGCGGCGCTGATGAGGGTTTTGATGCCGAGATACTTCTGAATGTCCGAAGCCGAGTCCAGCAATTGGCCGAAATCCGGACCGCCTGCCAGCCGGATGGCGGCAAGGCGCCCGCGGGTTCCCACCGCCTCCATGAGAATGAACACCAGCAAAATCATCACCAGCGTCGTCGTCGAAACCACGGAGGCAGCAGTCCCCACCGTGCTGCCGGCCAGCGAAGTCAGTCCCTGCACCACGTTTTGGTTGTTGCCCAGGCCCTGCCAATCCCACATCTGATTCAGTATCATCGGCGCCTCCGCCACGCCTTGCGTCTCCAGCCAGGCGGCGCCCCGGTCCAGCAGCCCTTTTAACCCGCGCAAATAAGAGGGCAGATCATGCTGCATGCGGGTCAGCAGATGCACGCCCGCCTGAATGACGAAGACCAGGACGCTCACATTGACCAGCACCGCCAGCAGCACGCTCATCCAGTGCGGCACCTTCCTGGCGCGCAGCCAGCCCAGCATCGGGTAGCTCAGAACCCCCAGGAAAAAAGCGAGAACCAGGGGCACAAAAAACGCCGCGGCAGCCTTCATGCCAGCCAGCACCACCACCGAGCAGGCGGCAGTAAGCAGCAGCCGAAACCCGCGCTCGCGAGCGGGCATCGGCGTGTCTTCCTCACTGTCCTCGCCCGGATGGCTCATGCGCTGCAACATTCACCCGGCAAAAGGCGCGCACAACGAAAAAGCTGATGGGAGCCCCTCACCAGCCCGCATCCGCAAGGAACAGCAGGGCATGGCAGGCGAGGCACCGCCAGCGTTGACGGCGCTGGACCAGCGGGCAATCCCAAGCCGCCCGTCTTTCCGCCCGCAACTGCCGAGCGGCGAGAAAACCAACGAGACAGGCCCAGGCGTCGCCCGGATCGAAAGTGCCGTCCGTCCACTGCAAAAACTGCATCAGTTCGATGCCCAAGGCCGAAACCAGGGGCAGCAACGCCAAACTCACACGCCTGTTTGCCAAAACGATTCGCGTGCTCCAGGAAACCAGCGTCGCGGCAAACACCCACAAGCCTCCCGGAAGCTGGTAAACGATGAAATCCGGCATTGCACCCCGGCCTTTTCTGAGTTCGTCCAAAACCGCGTCCGGCAACAGCAGGCGCGCGAGGTGATTCACCACGCATGCCTCACTGCGGTAAAGCACAAAGAGCCCGAGACAAAGCAGCAGGGCGCCGCCCGCAAGGACCGGTTCCAGTCGAAACAAGGCGGCAGCAGACGGCCTGGTCGCGCGCTCAGACATCCACCACACGCGGCGAGCCCTCTTTGCGGTCGCGCCATTGCTTGTATTTCTCCAGTTCGCGCTCGATCAACTTGAGACAAAATGCGACCACCGTGGCATCATCCAAATAACCGATGCCCGGCAGCAAATCCGGGATCACATCCACCGGATTCAGCACGTAGAGCAACGCCAGCGCCGTGGCGCTGATGACCCAGTAGGGCACTTCACGGTAGCGACCCGTGGCGTAATCTTTCACCAGTGCGAGCATCAGCCTGCCATGCTCCACCCATTGGCGCAGCTTGGGCAGCTTGTCGGCGATGTCGTCGGCGCGCTCCCGCACCCGCTGGATATCGATCTCGCGGTCGTCAGAGGCTGAAACAGGGTTCTTTGGCATGGGCACAAACATAGACGCCCCTCTCCCGATGATGCTCAACGTGAAATGCGGGCGCTGCAAAAATTTCACCCGTAAAAACTTCTCTCCGACGTCCTTTTCTGGGTTCATTAGGGAAATGAACCCGCGCGCCAACCAATGGCATTGGCCGTTCCAACCCATTTGAAAATTTGAAGTCCGCTCAGCTGCTTGGCTATGAACGCCTTCA
>CAZKMS010000078.1:0-25576 GCA_964553805.1 uncultured Verrucomicrobiaceae bacterium | reverse complement strand
GATTCGGGGCGGGTGCAGGTGGGGTTTTGCCCGGAGTTTTTGCGCGAGGGCGTGGCGATTGCGGATTTCCGGGAGCCGGCTTTGAATGTGATCGGAACGGTGGACGGGCTGCCGCCTGATGGGCGGGTGCGCGATCTCTTGGGCACGGACGTGGAGGTGATGCGGTGGGAGGAGGCGGAGATGCTGAAGCTGGCTTGCAATGCGTTTCACGCGTTGAAGGCGGGTTTTGCCAACGAGATCGGGCGGCTGGCGAAGACGATCGGCGCGGACGGCGCGCGGGTGATGGCGGCGTTGAGCCGGGACAGCAAGCTCAATGCCTCGCCTCGCTATTTGCGTCCCGGCAATCCGTTCGGCGGCTCCTGCTTGCCGAAGGATGTGGCGGCGTTGACTTCGCTGGCGCGGCGGGAGGGGGTGGCGCTGCCGATTCTGGAGCATACGCTGGCGAGCAATGACGCTCATTTGGAATCTCTCCTCCGGCTCGTCGCCAAACATGAGACGCGGCGGGTTGGGTTGTTAGGTTTGTCGTTCAAAGCCGGAACCGATGATCTGCGCGGCAGTCCGATGGTGGCGCTGGCGGAGACGTTGCTGGGTCGCGGCTATCAACTGCGCATCTATGATCCGCAGATCAATCTGTCCCGTCTCATCGGGGCCAACGAAAGCGAGATGCAGCGGCGGCTGCCGCATCTGGCGGCGCTGCTGCGCGCCACGCCGGGGGAGGTGCTGGCGGAAAGCGATCTCATTGTGGCGGCGCAGGCCTGCGCTGATGTGGAGGCTTTGCGCGTTCAGGCGCGAGCGGGGCATTGGTTTATCGATGTCAATGGCTGGGAGGCTTTGAAAGAGCTGCCCGGGGGGTATGAGGGGTTTTGTTGGTGAAAGTGGGGCAATCATCTTGATTGCCCGAAAGAAATAACGGGCAAGCAGGATGCTTGCTCCACTTTATGCGCGTTCTCATCATCGTTGAAAACCTGCCGGTGCCGCTGGACCGTCGTGTCTGGCAGGAGGCGCGGGCGCTGCGAGACGCAGGGCATGAAGTGACGGTGATCTGTCCGCGGATGCGGGGTTGGACGGAACCAGAGGAGGTGCGGGAAGGCATCGCCATCTACCGGCATTGGATCAGTGGCGAGGCCCGCAGCGCGCTGGGGTATCTGCTCGAGTATGCTTCGGCCTTGTGGGGCGAGTTTGCCTGTGCGTTGAAGGCATGGCGGCGGGGTGGTTTCGATGTGATGCACCTGTGCAATCCACCGGACCTTCTCTTCCTGGTGGCGCTGCCGTTCAAACGATTTGCCGGCGTGCGGGTCGTCTTTGACGTGCACGATTTGAATCCAGAAATGTTCCTCGCCAAATTCCGCCGCCGCGGCCTGGCTTACTGGGCGGTGCGGATGGCAGAGCGTGCCACGCTCGCCATCGCGGATCGCATCCTCTGCACCAATGAAAGCAGCCGCGAACGCCTGCAAAGCCGGGCCGGGGCCAACGCCGCGCGCATCGACGTCGTGCGCACCTCGCCGGACGGTCTGGACACGGACGCGCCAGTTGACGGGAGTCTGAAGCGCGGCCGCCCGTTTCTTGTCGGCTACCTGGGTGTGATGGGCGATGCTGATGGGGTCGATTTGCTGATCGAAGCCGTGCGCCACCTGGTGCAAACACGCGGACGCCGTGACATTCAGTTTCTGCTGATGGGCACCGGGCCGGAGCACACCCGCCTCGCGCAACGACGCGACCGTCTCGGTCTCGCCGAGTTTGTTGACATGCCAGGACGCGTCGCGGACGACTTCCTGTTCCGCGCCTTGCAGACGATGGATCTCGGTGTCGCTTGCGACCCCGTGAACGATTACAACGACCACTGCACGATGAACAAAACGCTGGAGTACATGGCCTTCGGCAAGCCGCAGGTGATGTTCGCCACGCGCGAGGGCCGTTTCTCGGCGGGTGACTCAGCGCTGTATGTGGAGGAGAACTCACCGGAGCAACTGGGAGACGCCATCGCCGCCCTGCTCGACAACCCGGCACAGCGCGCGGAGATGGGCCGCCGCGGACGCGAACGCCTGCAAAACGAGCTGAGCTGGGCACGCTCCGCGGCGGTCCTGACCGCAGCCTATGCGGCGCTCGCCAAAGCCCAACCGGCATCATGCAAAAACTGATCATCCTTCTTTATTTTCTAGCGGTCGCGGCCGCGGGTGTGCTGAGCACCGAAACGCGCCTGTTATTTTTCTGGCCGGTTGCCGCGCTGCTGGCACTGGCCGGCCTGCTGCTGTTGCTGCGCCCCAAAACGCGCCTGCCCTCGCCGCCGTCCGATGCCTGTCTCGCCGTCACGCTGCTGGCGGCATTGTATTTCATCGGGCGCGCTTTGCTCTCGCCGGTGGCCGATCACGCGCGCGAAGACTGGGTGGTACTGGCGGCCTGTCTGATCGCCTACAGTCTGACCGCCACCCTGGCCGCGGGTCCGGTGCTGCGGCGGCGTTTGCTGGGGCTGCTGCTGCTGCTCGCGATCGGCAACTTCGTCGTTGGCATGATTCACTTCAGCGGTGGCTGGGATTTTCACGTGCTGCCCCACTTTGCGCGCTCATTCCCAGAGGGGCGCATCGGCGGCTTCTACAACAATCCGAATCATCTCGCGGCCTTTTTTTCGCTGGTGGTGTTTGCCGGGTTGGGCCAGATCTGCTTCGGACGCGGCGGCACCGCCTGGCGGCTGACGCTCGCCTTCGTCGTCATCTCCTGCATGCTGGGCATGGCCTTGACGGTGAGCCGTGGCGGTCTGCTGGCGCTCGCCGCGGGCACGCTGATGTTCGGCGCATTGAGCCTGTGGCTGGTCTGGCGCTGCCAGCGGCATCTCGCCGGCAAACTGCTCATCGGTTGCACGGTCATCGCAGTCATCACGGGTGCGGTGCTGTGGAAGGTGAATGAGGATTACCTGCGCCGGCGTGCCACTCAGCAGGAGGCAACCACCGATGTGCGGCTGCCCGTTTGGCGTGCAGCGGTGGCGCAGCACGCGGAGCAGCCCCTCACCGGTGCTGGCGCGCGCATGTTTTACCACGGCGGCATCAAGCACCGGCAAGCCGATCTGCCGCGGTGGGTGGGCGAGCCTGAGTTCGCGCACAACGAATATCTGCAAGCGCTGGCGGACTATGGCTGGATCGGTTTGGCACTGCTGCTGCTGCTGCTGGCTGTTCACTTGGAGAACGGCCGCCGGTTCGTGGTTTGGTTTGCACGCGAACGCTTCCCCCGCGAAGGCCGCCTCCTGAGCGACAAATTAGCGCTCACAACCGGCGCCATGGCTGCGCTCGCCGCCGCTGCCGCGCACGCGCTGGTGGAGTTTCACTGGCACATTGGCGGCCTGGTCTTGTTTGCGGCCTTGCTGCTCGGCATGCTGGCCAATCCCGGCTTCGACAACGGCGCCCCCCGCTTCCGCCTGCCACTGGTGCGGCCCTTGTTGAAAGCGGGCATCGCCGCCGCCGCCATCGCCTTGATTTGGCAATGCGCCACCACAGGCCGCGCTGACTGGCTCAGCGCGCGAGCCCAAACCCTGGCGCAAGAAGAAGCCATGGAGGAAAGCCTGCAAAAGCTGCGGCAGGCAGTCGCTCTGGATCTCAAGAGCGCCAACAAGGCGTTTCTTCTTGGCGAGACCCTGCTCGACGCCTGCATCGACGCGCCCAGCGAGGAGCAACGGCGCATCTGGCTGGAGGAGGCCGCGCAAAGCCTGCAGCGCGCTGCCGTGCTCGATCCCTTTGATTACCTGATCGCCACCACGCTCGCTGACGTGCACTTCGCGCTCGGCAAGCCTGAGCGCGCGCGCGCGGAAATCCGCCGCGCCCTGACATTGGCGCCGCTCTACGAAGAGCCGCGCCTGGCGCTGGCGCTTTATCACCATCGCCTCCGGCAGTTCGTGGAAGCCGAGGCAGCCTACTTGTGGGCTGCGCAAGCGGGCGCCGCCAACACCGCCAACACCCTGAGCTGGCAGGACGCTTATCAGCAATTGTTGATCGATGCAGGCAGCCTGCCGCGCACGACTCCCGCGCCCTAGCGCCGCACGACCGGTTGTGCGTGACGAAGACGGGTTTCGACCCGTCTTTTTTGTTGCCTGCGTCCGCTCTGAAATCGTCCGCAATTTGTTTGCGGGCCGCGCCAGCCTCCGCCTATGCTGTCCTGTGCTCTCTCCTTGCAGAATCCTCCTCGCTGCTTTTTGGCTGGTGCTGACTGTCTCCGCGCCGGCGCAAGCACCCGGGGTGCCGGTGTATGAAGAGGGACGCGGCAGCCAAGGCGACGCCGCGGTGCTGGCGCAAGCCCAGGCGCTGCGGGAAACGGGCGCGCTGCGCGATTACGCGGAGCTGCAGGCAGAGATGCAGCGCAAACCGGTGTGCCATCTGGATTTGCCCTCTCCACACACCCGGACACTCGACGCGCGCACGCGCTGGCAGCGGGCTCGCGCCGCGCATTTGCGCCTCGGTTTTTATTACCTGTGCGAGCGTTGTGACGACTGGCACCTGAGTCTCGCCGGCGCCTACGCGATCACGGCCGATGGCGCGGTGGCGACCTGCGCCCACGTGCTGGCTGAGATGAAAGGTATGAAGGAGGGGCATCTCATCGCGGTCACGGATGACGGTCAGGTGCTGCCGGTGACAACCGTGCTGGCCTATTCCAGCGGCACCGATTGCGCCATCGTGCGCGTCGCGGCGCCGCAACCGCTCACCCCGCTGCCGCTGGCCGCCGACACCATGCCCGGCGACGCCGTGTGGTGCTTCAGCGATCCCGTGGACAAGCGCGGCTACTACAGCGAGGGCATCGTCAGCCGCTTTGTCCGGCGGCCGTTTCTGCGCAAGCGCGAGCGCGCAGCGCTGCCCGAAGGCACGCCGCTGCCGCGCCCGGTCTGGGTTGAGACCACCACGGACTGGGCGCCCGGCTCCAGTGGCTCCGCCTTGATCGATGCGGCCGGCAATGCCGTCGGCCACGTCTCCGAAATCGAGCCCGTGCTGGAGGACCCGCGTCCGCGGGCCAAGGCGAAAGCCAAAACGGAACCCGCTCTGCCGCGTGCCACGCAGATCATTTTCCATCAAGCCATCGCCGCCGGTGAAGTGCGCGCACTGATTCGGCAGCCCTGACAGCGTCCGTCCGGCCCGCCGGCGCTCCGCTGTTGCGCGCAGCCCGGTTCTGGCTACTTGGTAGCCGCCTTCGTCCGCTATGAGCGCTCCTCTGCCCTGTCCGGAATGCGGTTTCCCGCTGGAGTCAGTGCATTGGCCCTGCCCGAAATGCGGAGAATCCTGGCGCGGCCGCCCGCTGCGTGGACTGCTGGAGGTGGATGTGGCGCACGCTGGCGAGACTTGGGAGCAGGCCCGGGAAAAAATCCTGCGCGCGGTGGATCGCGGCGTGGTGGACGGCCATCGCGGTGTCAAAATCATTCACGGTTATGGCGCCAGCAACGGCCACGGTGTCATTCGCGCGCAAGCGGTGCCGCTGCTGCGTGTGCTCGCCGCCAAAACGGGCGGGCGTCTCGCGCCGGATCGCGGCAATCCCGGAGCGCACATTCTCTGGCTTTGATGGCCGGGATCGCGCAGAAAAAACGATTGTCCTCAAAAAAAGCTTGGCCTGGCGCGGGCGGCTTGTTTAGGCTGCATTGCCATGAACACCGGTCTTATCATCCGCGCCTGTCTGCTTGGGTTGGTGGTTTTGCTGCTGCTCGCTGTGTGGCAGTTCGTCAAGGAAGCGGACGACGGCATCAAGCTGGCCTTCTTCCTCTTTATCGGAATCGGCGGCGGGCTGTGGGCGATCAAGGTTTTCATTCCCTGGGTGGGGGAGTCACTCGGCACGTTTTTTTACTCCTCGGGGGAGGAGATCCAAATGGACGACTCCATGCGCGCGGCGGCCAAGGTGGCGCAGGGCGATTACGAGGGCGCCATCACCGAGTATGAAAAGCTGGCGCGGGCGCATCCCGAGGATCCCCATCCGGTGGCGGAGATCGCCAAAATCCACAGCGATCGTTTCCACGACCACAACACCGCCATCACGGTGCTGCGCACGCATCTGCAAAGCCGCGAGTGGCAGATCGATGACGCGGCTTTCCTGATGTTCCGCATCGCTGAAATCCAAGCCGACAAGCTGCAGGACTACGACGCCGCGCGCAGCATGCTGGAGGAGGTCATCGCCAATTTCCCCAACACCCGCCACAGTGCCAACGCGCACCACCGAATCAATGAAGTCGATCAAATGAAGTTCAAACTCGCAGCGGAACAGCGCTTGAAGAGTGGCGGAGCGGTGTAGGGGCCATTCAACAAGTCCGCAGAGGGGAGCGCGGCAGCATGAGCAGGTGGCGGCAACAGGTTTTGGCGATCGCGGCCGTGGCCGCCATCATGGGCATCATCATCGCTGAGCACGGCGAGTGGCGAACCGCCACCTGGGCAGGCCTGGCATTGTGGCTGCTGGCCGCCTGGCCGCTGGTGAAAACGAGGACGCGCCGAAGCTTTTGGGCCTGCGCCCTGCTCGTCTGCCTGTTTGGACTCCGCCATCAGTGGCGGTTGGACCAAACCTATGAGCATCCGCTGCTGCAGCACCTGGAGACGTCCGGGGAAGCAGCCTGGGGAACACGCGCTGAGGTGGTTGCTCGTGTGCAGCGCTCAACTTCGAAGCCGGGAGAAAACACGCGGATGGAGTTGCGGGCGAAAACCGTGCGGTTGTCCGACGAGGGTTTGGCCTTCGACCAGCCCTGCCGCCTGCGGGCGATTGCTTCTCCTGCCCTGGCAGCGCAAGCCAGTGATCTGTGCGTGTTGACCGGTGTGCTGCGTCCGCTGCGCGCCGCCATGAACGAGGGGGAGTTTTCGGCGCGCGACTTCGCGCTGCGTTCCGGGGCCGTGGCAGAGATGGAAGTGCTCGGTGTCACGCCCCTGCCCAGCCCGGCGTGGCTCGCTTTGCCGCGCCGGGCACGCGACGCCGCTGAACGCTGCCGGTCGTGGATCAAGGAGCGATTGGCGAGCGGCCTGGCGGAGCGGCCGCAGGAGATGGCGGTGATTCAAGCCATGGCGCTGGGTGCTTCCGAGGACACCGACCCAAGGGTGGAGGAGCCCTTCCGCCGCAGCGGCACCCTGCATGTGTTTGCGGTCAGCGGCCTGCATGTGGGTTTGATCGGCATCATTCTTCACCAAGCCCTGCGCCCGCTGCGTTTGCGCCGCCCGGCGCTGGTGGCCGCGCTGATTGCGCTGGTGTTTGCCTACGCTTTCGTGACCGGCTGGCGGCCCTCGGCAGCACGCGCGGCCTTGATGATCACAGTGGTCCTGCTCGGCACCCTGGCACAGCGGCGGGGCGCCCTGCTCAACACCCTCGGCGCGGCCGCGCTGCTGCTGCTGGCCTGGGATTCGCATGCGCTGTTTCTGCCCGGCTTCCAGCTCTCCTTCGGCGTATTGCTGGCCATCGCCCTGCTGGCGAAAAAGTTCGGCAAACCCTTGCTGGGCTGGGCGGCGCTGGATCCCTTTTTGCCGCCATCGCTGGCCCCGCGACGCCAGCGGGTGCGGGTTTGGCTCAAACGCAAAGGTGCCGGGCTCGCAGCCACCTCCGGCTCCGCCTGGCTCGGCAGCCTGCCGCTGATGTGGTGGCATTTTCACACCGTGACGCCAGCGGGCTTGCTGGCCAACTGCGTCCTGGTGCCTGCAGCGTTTTTTTGCCTGAGCCTGTCTTTTGCGGGCATGCTCGCCGGATTGCTGCCCTTCTGCGGCCTGTGGCTGCAAACCGCCGCCAACCAGGCCAATGGCCACCTCGCCGCCCTCATGCTTGCGAGCGCGGGTGGCTTTGCCGGCCTGCCGCTGGCGCATGTGCACGTCCCGCCGCCGTCAAAGTGGTTCGGTCAAAGTGAGACCGAGCTGCGCGTTTTGGCCCTGCCCTATGGCGGCGAGGCCGCGTTGCTGCGCCTGCAAAATCGCTTCTGGCTGCTCGACTGCGGTCACACGCAGGACTTCGGCCGGGTGCTGCTGCCGACCCTGCGCCGCGCGGGGGTGAACCGCCTGGAGGGATTGTTTCTCAGCCACGCGGATGCCGCGCACATCGGCAGCGTGGAGGCGCTGCTGCAGGCATTGCCGGTGAAGGTCATTTATCATCCGCTGCATGAACCCTGGCCCGCCGACAGCGGCGCCACCCGCATGCGCAGCTTGCTCGAACGCCAGCGGCATGATTTCCCGCACACGCGGTTTCAAGCCTTGGGTGCGGAGCAATCCCTTCGGCTCGATGACTCCGCGCAACTGACCGTGCTTTACCCGGCCTCGCACGACCGGCAGCCGCGGGCTGATGATCGCGGCTTGGTGACGCGGGTCGAATTGAACGGCCTGCGCCTGCTGTGGGTGGCGGACGCGGGTCTTGTCACCGAGAACCGCCTGCTGGAGCGACCTTCCCCGCTGCGCTGCGACGTGCTGCTGCGCGGCGCCCATGCCAGCGATTTCCACGGCACCGACGCCTTTTTGCGCGCCGCCGCGCCCCGGCTCATTCTCAACGCCGGCCTCGAACATCCGCCGGGCGGCCAGGCCACGCCCGCCGTGCGACGTTACGCGGCGCGCACCGGCCAGCCGCCGCTCTTTTTGTCCGAGCATGGCGAGGTGACGCTGCGCCGCGCCGGGGGAACGGACGCGCCCTGGCGCGTCGAAACCTTCAAGACCCGCCTGCACCTGACGCTGCCGCCTTGAATCCAATCCCGGCAAGTTGAGCGACAGAACCACGGCCACCGGCGCGTTCGCCACGGGCACCGGCTGCCAATGCCGCAGCCGCCCGACCACCATGAAAGCCCTGCTCTGCCTCCTCGCCTCCTGCCTCGCCCTGGGCCTCCAGGCCGCCGACACCCGCCCGAATTTTCTTTTCATTCTCGTCGATGACCAGTCGCCCTTCGACTTGAAAGCCTATGACCCTTCCTCGCCGCTGGCGACACCGCACATCGACCGGCTGGCGGCCGAGGGCATGGTCTTTGAAAACGCCCATCACATGGGCTCCTCCAGCGGCGCGGTCTGCACGCCCTCGCGTCACATGATCATGAGCGGCCGTACCGTCTGGCACCTGCCCGTTTCGCCCTGGAGCGCCAAAACCAGCCCGCCGGAGCTGGAGCAGCAAACCCTTCCCGCGGCCTTCAACCGCGGCGGTTACGCCACCATGCGCACCTGCAAGCAGGGCAACAGCTATGAGGCCGCCAACAAGCTCTTCACCGTGCGCCACGACGCCACCAAACGCGGCGGCGATGACGCGTCCGGCAGCGCTTGGCATGGCGACCGCGTCATGGACTACCTGCAGGACCGCGCGGCCGCGGCGGAGAAAAAGCCCTTCCTCATCTACTACGGCTTCTCGCATCCGCACGACACGCGCGACGGCAAACCGGAGCTGCTCGCGAAGTACGGCGCGACGAACCACGCCGATCCCAACAGCCTGCCCGCCCTGCATTCCAAGCAGCCACCGCTGCCCTCCAACTACCTCAAGGCCCATCCCTTCGACATCACCCACGCCGACGTGCGCGACGAGGTCGATGTCAGCGGTGTCTGGCGCAACCGCGACGAGGCCAGCATCCGCAACGAGATCGGCCGCCAGTACGCGTGCAGTGAAAACATCGACATTCAAATCGGTCGCGTTTTAAAGCATCTCGAAGAAACGGGGGAGCTCGGCAACACCTACATCTTCTACACCGCCGACCACGGCATGTCGATTGGCCGCCACGGCCTGATGGGCAAACAAAACCTCTACCAGCACACCTGGCGCGTGCCGTTCATCGTCAAAGGCCCCGGCATCCCCGCCGGCCGCCGCGTCGAGGGCAACATCTACCTGCTCGATGTGCTCGCCACCCTCTGCGACCTCGCCGGCATTCCCGCGCCGGAGACCAGCGAGGGCACCAGCTTCAAACCCGTGCTCAGCGGCGAAAAAGACCGCATCCGCGACACCCTCTACGGCGCCTACTCCGGCGGCAGCAAACCCGGCATGCGCTGCGTGCGGCAGGGCGACTGGAAGCTCATCCGCTACGAGGCGCCGGATCGTGGCGTCAACGAAACCCAGCTCTTCAACCTCGCCGCCAACCCCGGTGAATTTTTGCCCGAGCACGGCAAGGAAGGCGCTTTGCTGACCAACCTCGCTGGCGATCCCGCCCATGCCGCCAAGCTCGCCGAGATGCAGGCCCTGCTGCTCGCCGAGATGCGCCGCCTCGACGATCCCTGGCGCTTCTCCGACCAGCCCGGCGACGACCTGCCGCCGCCGCCCGCCCCTGCTCCCAAGGCCAGCAAAGGCGGCAAAGGCAAGAATGGAAAGGGCAAACCCAAAGCCTGAGCGCGGAATCCGCGGGCGCGCGGTTGTGGCAGGCACGAAGGCTGCTAGCTTGTGCCGCGCCATGAAGCTGCTCTCCCAAAACTACGGCAAAAGCCGCGTCCGTGTGATGAAGGTGCTCAAGCAGGGCGCCACCCACACCATCAAGGAACTCAGCGCGCGCGTCGCCCTCGAGGGTGACTTCGACGCCAGCTACACGCAGGCGGACAACGCGCTCGTCGTGCCCACGGACACGGTGAAAAACACCGTCAACGTGCTCGCCCACGATCACCTCCACACCGACAACGAGCCCTTCGCCCGCTGCCTCGCCAGCCACTTTCTGAACCGTTACGAGCAGGTGCAGCGCGTCACCGTCACGCTTCAAGAGCAGCTTTGGAACCGCCTCAGCGTGGACGGCGCGGCGCATCCACACAGCTTTAGCCAGGCCAATCGCGCTCAGCCTTTTGTCCGCCTCGTGCAGGAGGCAGGCAAGGCCGAGATGGTTTCCGGCGTGCGCGACTTGATCGTGCTCAAAAGCACCGCGTCCGGCTTCGCCGGTTATCCCAAGTGCGAGTTCACCACCCTGCCTGAGACAACCGACCGCATTTTCGCCACCGCCATCGAAGCCACCTGGCTTTGGTCCGGCGAACCCGCCAGCTACAGCGCCGCCAACCGCGCCATCGTGGCAGCCATGTTAAAATCCTTCGCGGAGAATTACAGCCCGTCGGTGCAGGCGACGATTTGGGAGATGGGCCAGGCCGCACTCAACGCCTGCCCCGAAATCGCGCAGATCACGCTGGCCCTGCCGAACCTGCACTGCCTGCTGCTCAACTTGCAACCCTTCGGTCGCGACAACCCGAACGTCACGTTCGTGCCAACGGACGAGCCACACGGCCAGATCGAGGCCACCATCGCCCGTTGAAATGACCCCCGACGCGCTGCTGCAGGCCCTGCTCGACGCCCGCGCCCGGCGCGAGCCCTGCGTGCTCGTCACCCTCGCCGCGGTCAAAGGTTCCGTGCCACGCGAGGCCGGCGCCAAAGCCCTCGTCTTCCCCGACGGCCGCTTGCTCGGCACCATCGGCGGCGGCAAGTTCGAGTCGCTCGTCATCACCGAGGCGCTGGCCGCGCTCGGCACCGGCCTCCCCGTGTTGAAAACCTACCCGCTGCATGAGGCGGCGGCGGATTCCTTCGGCGCCATCTGCGGCGGTGAGGCCACTGTCCTGCTGGAACCGCAACGGCCGCGCGAGGGTTTGGTCGTTTTCGGCGCCGGGCACTGCGGCCTCGCCCTCTGCCGCCTCGCCCACGATTGCGGCTGGCACGTCACCGTCATCGACGACCGCGCCGGCCTCCTCGCCGCCTGCCCTGCCCACCTGCGTCATCAGGGCAGCGCGCCCGATTTCATCGCCGCCCATCCTTGGTGCGCCGACGAAGCCCTCGTCCTGGTCAGCCGCAACCACGAGCTCGACCGCCTCGCCCTCGCCGCCGCGCTTGCGCATCCCGGTCACGGCTACCTCGGCATGATCGGCAGCCGCCGCAAGGTCCAGGCCGTCTTCAACGAGTTGCGCCGCGAGGGCGTTGGTGACGACCAGCTCGCCCGCGTGCGCGCCCCCATCGGCCTTGACCTCGCCGCCGACGCGCCGATGGAAATTGCCGTCAGCGTGCTCGCTGAAATCATGCTGACCCTGCGCGGGCGCAGCGGGAAGCCGCTGAGCACCTGCTGATTCTCCTGCTCCTCCTCAGCCCTCTTTGGGATCCAACGACTGAGTAGGAGTAGGAGGCTTAGCCCGGCTGAAAGCCTTCCCAGCGCAAAGCTTTAGCTTGTCTCCGTGCCAAGGCGCGCCTTGGTGCTCCCATTCCGATGAAGGACCTGCTGGAAGACATCGAAAGCTTCGGCATCGACGTGATCATGAACAACCGCCGCGGCCTGCGGGCGAATTTGCTGCGCCTGCTGCTGCTCGGGCTCTCGGGCATTTACGGCCGCGCCGTCGCCCTGCGCCTCTGGCTTTTCCGCGAGCGCTTCATCCACGACCACCACCTCGGCGTGCCGGTCATCAGCATCGGCAACCTCACCGTCGGCGGCACCGGCAAGACGCCGGTCGTCGAGATGCTGGCCAAGGCCCTGCGCGACCGCGGCCGCCGCGTGGCCATCCTCAGCCGCGGTTACAAAAGCAAACGCCAACGCAAGCCCCCCCTGCTGCGCCGCCTCGGCGCCATGGTCGGCCTCGCCAGCAAACCGCGCAAACCGCGCCCGCGCGTCGTCTCCGACCACGACCGCGTGCGCATCACCGATGCCTACATCGCCGGTGACGAGCCGCTCATGCTGGCGATGAACTGCCCCGGCGTGCCGGTCATCGTGGACCGCGACCGCGTCCACGGCGGCTCCTACGCCATCAAGGAACTCGGCGCCGACGTGCTGCTGCTCGACGACGGTTTGCAATACCTGCGCCTCAAGCACCGCCACGATGTCGTGCTGGTGGACCGCACCGCGCCCTGGGGCACCGGCCACATGCTGCCGCGCGGCACCCTGCGCGAGCCGCCGAAAAACCTGAAGCGCGCCAGCTACATCTTCCTCACCAAATCCGACGGCGACAGCGCGGAAGTCATCGCCGAACTGCGCCGTCACAACCAGGTCGCCGACATCATCGAGTGCCGCCACCGCCCGGTGCACCTGCAAAACATCCACAGCGGCGAGATCCTGCCCATCTCCGAGCTGCGCGGCAAGTATGTCGGCGCGCTCTCCGGCATCGCCGTGCCGCAGAGCTTCGAGAACCTCCTGCGCAAGCTGGGCGCCAAGGTCGATGTTTATCAGCGCTTCACCGACCACCACCGCTTCAACGAGCGCGAGATCCATCAGTTCGTCGAGCGCTGCCTGCGCCGGGACGTGCACTACATCATCACCACCGAGAAGGACTTCGTCCGCCTGCCGCCAATGGCTGTCACCGACGTGCCGTTCCTTTTCCTCCGCGTCGAGATCGAAATCCTGCGCGGGCGCGAGTTCTTTGACAAAATGGTAAACCTCATCGCCGAACCGCGGCGTTTTGCGGAGGCGTGAGCATGAATGAAATCACCGCTGGCGCCGATGCGGCACGGGCTCCGAGCCAGTGCGTGCGCTTGCGTCACATCCGGCAAAACTCCATCAACGAACGCAACGATCACGTCGCCCGCGAGGAGCCGTTGGAGATTCGCGTCGAAGGCCGCTCCGTCGCCGTCGTCATGCGGACGCCCGGGCACGACGAGGAGCTGGCCGCCGGCTTCCTGGTCAGCGAGGGCGTCGTCAAACGCCCGTCCGATCTGCTCGAGGTCTCGCAGTGCCCCGTCGCCGCCGACAGCAAGGGCAACGTCGTCGATGTCCTGCTCGGCGGCGCCGTGGTGAACTGGGACCATCTCACCCGCCACGTCTTCAGCGCCTCCAGTTGCGGCCTCTGCGGCAAGACCAGCCTCGACGCCGTCTTCCAGCAGTTCCCCGCCGTCACCGCCGGCTGGCAGGTCAGCGCCGCCCTACTCAGCGCCCTGCCGGAAAAACTACGCGCCGCCCAAGCGACCTTCGAAACCACCGGCGGCCTGCACGCCTGCGCGGTCTTCGATCTCGATGGCCATCTGCTCATCGCCCGCGAGGACGTCGGCCGCCACAACGCCCTCGACAAAATCCTCGGCTGGGCCGTGTTCAACGACCTGCTCCCGCTCGACCGCCACCTGCTTTTGCTCAGCGGCCGCGTCTCGTTTGAGATGATGCAGAAAGCCCACGCCGCTGGCCTGCCGCTCATCGCCGCCATCTCCGCCCCCACCAGCCTCGCCGTCGAGTTCGCCCAAACCTCCGGCCAGACGCTGATAGGCTTCCTGCGCGGCGGCACGATGAACGTCTATGCGGGCGCGGAGCGCTGTAGCCGGGGTCTGTGACCCCGGTTGAGGGCAGGTGCGGCGCGCGGGACGTCCGGCCTCACAGAGGCCAGGTACAACCAGAGGCGGACTTGCATTTGCCACCATGCTCACGCTTCGCGGTTGAAACTGACCAACACGAGACTACCCGACCTCGCCACCTTGAAACAAGCGCAACGCCTCCGCCAACTGCACGCTGCTGTGGCGGCTCTTGATTTCGTCCATTTTCAAATTGGCCAGTTCGTCGCAGCGCTCGTTGTCGGCGACACCGGCGTGGCCTTTGACCCATTTCCATTCGATCTGATGCGGCGCGCAGGCCGCGTCGAGCGCCTGCCAGAGCGCCGCGTTTTTCACCGGCTTTTTGTCCTTGGTCCGCCAGCCGTTGCGCTTCCAACCGGCCAGCCATTGGGTGATGCCGTTGCGCACGTATTGCGAGTCGGTGTGCAGGATCACGGCGCAGGGTTTGGTCAGCGCGCGCAGGGCCTCGATGGCGGCGCTGAGCTCCATGCGATTGTTGGTGGTGGCGGCCTCGCCGCCGCTCAGTTCCTTCACGTGACGGCCGCAACGCAGCACCGCCGCCCAGGCGCCGATGCCCGGATTGCCCCGGCAGCCACCGTCCGTGTAAATGACCACCGGCGCGCTCATGCGGAGGCGCTCGCCTCCCGCAATTCCTCCAGCTCCGCCCAGCGCTGCATGCGGGCCTCCAGCTCGGTTTTTTGGGCCTCCACCTCGGCCAGCAGGGCGGGCGCCTGGCCGGCGTGCTCGATGTAAAAAGCGGGGTCGTTCAGTTTGGCCTCGGTGGCGGCGATGGCCTGCTCCAACGTGGCGATCTCCGGCTCCAACGCGGCAAGCTCGCGCAGCTCCTTCTGCGAGATGCGGCGCGGTTTTTCGGAACGATTTTTGACGGGTTGCGGCTTGGCTTTGATTCCCTCCACCTGGGCCAGTTCAGCGGCGGCCGCGGCGGCGCGCTTTTCCTGGTAGTAACTGTAATTGCCGGCGGCCAAATGGATGCGCCCGGCGCCTTCGAAGGCGATGACCTGATCGCAAACGCGGTCGAGAAAGTAGCGGTCATGGCTGACCACCAGCACGCAGCCTTTGAAGGCCAGAATCGCCTCCTCCAGCACGCGCATCGTCTGCAGGTCGAGGTCGTTGGTGGGTTCGTCCAGAATCAGGAAGTTGCCGCCGCGGCGCAGGATTTTGGCCAGCAGCACGCGGCTTTGCTCGCCACCGCTGAGCTCCTTCACCCGCATGGTGACCCGCTCGTCCGTGAACAGGAACCGCCGCAGGTAGGTGCGCACGTGCAGCTTTTCATCGCCAAACGTCACGAACTCCGAGTCGCCCGCCACCTCCTCCATCACGCTCTTGCCGGGATCCAGCAGCAGGCGCTGCTGGTCGATGTAATTGAAGACGGTTTTTTTGCCGATGGCGACCTCGCCCTCATCCGGCGCCCGCTCGCCCATCAGCAGGCGCAGCAGGGTGGTTTTGCCGAGGCCGTTGCGGCCGATGATGCCGGTGCAGACGCCGGGCGCAAAGCTCAAATCCAGTCCGCTGAACAGCCACCTGCCATCGTCCGTTTTCGCGCCGATGCCCGCCGCGTCCACCACCACGTTCGCCAGCGGCGGCGCGGGCGGAATGATCAGGTCCATGGCCAGCTCCTCCTCGGGCGCCTCTTCGGCAGCGACCCGCGCGTAGGCGTCCAGGCGCGACTGCTGCTTAGTGCGCCGCGCGCTCACGCCGGCCCGCACAAACTCCAGTTCATGCCGCAGAAAAACCTGCCGCCGCCGCTCCTGGTTCGCCTCGATGCCCTCCCGGATCGCCTTGCTCTCCAGGTAGTCGGTGTAGTTGCCCGGGTGGCTGTAAAACTGCGCGTCATCAACCTCGAGAATCCGGGTGGCGATGCGATCCAGGAAATACCGGTCGTGCGTGACAAACAGCACCGCACCCGGAAAATCGCGCAGATAACCCTCCAGCCAGACGATGGACTCCGCGTCGAGGTGGTTGGTCGGCTCGTCCAGCAGCAGCACATCCGGCTGGGACACCAAAGCACGCGCCAGAGCGACACGCCGCTTCTCGCCGCCGGACAGGCTGCCGACTGTCCGCTCCGCGGCGGGCGCACCCAAGCGACCCATCACCGTCTCGATCCGGGTGTCGAGGTTCCAGCCATCCAGCAACTGAATTTGATGCAGCAACTCCGCCTCCTGATCGCCTTTGACGCTGCCCGATTCGTAGCGCTCCAGCAGGTCCAGCAACTCCGCCGCACCGGCGCGGACATTGTCCAGGACCGACGCGTTTTCATCGAGCGTGAACTCCTGCGGCAGGTAACCCAGACGCAGACCCTGGCGCCGGGAGACGATGCCATGGTCCGGTCTTTCCTGGCCGGCCAGGATGCGCATGAGGCTGCTTTTGCCGCCGCCGTTCCTGCCCACGAGTCCCAGTTTTTCGCCCTCATGCAGCGCCATCGTCGCCTCGCGGAACACCACTTGCAGGCCGAATTGCAGGCAGAGGCCGTTGGCGGAAATGAGGGCTTGAGTGGTGGGGGCGGCGGCCATTCGTTGCGGAAAAAAGAGCCGCCACCATGCCCCGGCGGGCCGCGATGTCAAAGCAGCGAGCAACGCGGACCGCGAAGCCAGGGCAACAAAAAAGCCAGGGTGTGGCGCACCCTGGCTTTTTCGACGACTGGCCGCCGCGTCAGGCGATCATGCTGCCCACTTTTTCCCAACCGGGATTGGTGAGCACGAACTCGCGCTGGCGCAGGCGGGCAAGCCAGCCCTGGTCCCAGGCGAGTTTGAAGTCGCGGCCCGGATTGGCGGGCGGCTCCTGGCGCGCGCGCACGAGCAGCGCCTTGATGTCGCGCGGACGCACCGTCTGCGTGTCGTCGCGGGATTGCAGCAGACCGGTGAGAGCGGTGATTTTCTCCGGGAAGGTGGCGGCTTGCGTCGCCGCCAGGAGCTGCTCGGTGCTGAGACCGGCGAGGCGGTCGCGAATGCTTTTGGCGGACTCGGTCAGCACCGGGGCGTCGGGCTCAATGGCGACGCTGGAGAGCGGGCCTTTGTCGCATTGCTGGCGGCCTTTGCCAAGCAAGGCAGGATCGGTGACGCGGTGGGCCTGGACGAGCTCGATGAGCTGGGGCAGGACGGCGGCATCAAGAACGGCGTTCAGTTGGAAGCCGGGGGATTGGAGGTGGATTCGGATATTCATGGACGCGCATTGTATCGTTTTATGTTTACATGTCAACAATAAATTTAACATATTGATCAAACCTTTCATGCTGAATCCGTGTTCCGGCCGGATCGCTCAGCGTTCCCGCATCATCCGTATGTGTTCGAGCGCGGCTTTTTCCATGAAAGCCGTGGCGGCGGGCGTATTGACGTGGCCGGCGCCGATGTCGAAGTGGATTTGCTTCGGCACCGGCAGCGCGTTGTAGGCGGCGTAAACACTGCTGGGCGGGCAGGTGGCGTCAATGAAGCCGACCGTCACCGCCGCGCCCTGGCACTTGGCGCGCGCGGCGAAGTTCACGGCGTCGAAGTAGCGCGCGGCCTGCAAGGAGGCGGGCAACGGCGCGCCCTGCGCGTCACGCGCCACCAGCTTCGGCCAGCCGCTGATGCGTTTGGCCTCCATGCCGCTGTGATCGCAACCCGCGGGCACGCCGGCGCAGATGAAGGTGACGCGCTCGTCCAGCCCCGCCGCCGCCAGCGCCTGAAAACCGCCCTGGCTGCTGCCATAAACGATCAAGGTTTTGCCATCCCATTCCGGCTGCGCGGCAAGGAAGTCCAGGGCGCGCATGAGCCGCTGAAACATGCCTTTGAAGTAGATCTGCTCGCGATCCAACTGGCCGCGGCTGCGGTAGTCCTTCAATTCACCGGCGGCAAGCGCGTCGTAAAACGCCTTGGGACGCCCGTTGGGCAGGCCGTGCGCGTTGATGTCCATGGCCAGCAGGCCGCCCTCCCGCGCCGCCCAGGAGGCGATGCCCGGGCTGGCGCTCACGACACCGGCGCCATGCACCTTCAACAGGGCGGGCAGGCTCTTCGGCTTGGCGCCGCGCGGTTTGGCAAGGTAGCCCGACACCGGGGTGACGCTGGCGCAGTCCACCTGCACATCGAACACTTCCACCGCTGCCACATTCGACTCGGCCGGCGTCGTGACGGCCCGCAACGGCACCCCAGCCAGCGCCTTTTTCTGCGTCTGCCAGAACGCGTCAAAGTCATCCGGCACCGGCAGGCTCGGCTGCAAGGTCAGCGGATCAAAAGCCGCCGCCGCCAGCGCCCGGCCCCCGCCACCCTCGACGAGCAGTTGCAAAAATCCCGCCTCGTCGAGACGGCCGCTGACCGTGGCCTGGCCGTCCACCAGGGTCACCTGCTGCGGCGGTTGCGGGTCCACGCCGTCCTTGGACAGGGTGCAAGTCAGCGTCGCCCCGGCGGGCTTTTTGCCTTCGAAGGCCCGCACCGTGAAGGTTACCGTTTCGCCCACTTGGTAAAGCGCATCAGCGCGATCCGCCGTCGCGCTGAGTTTGAGCTTCGGCGGCGCCGGCGTGGCGGGTTGCTGGGCGCTGAGCGGGAGAACGAGCGCGATGGCGAGCAGAACAAGCGGCGGGATTTGCATCGAAAAAGAACGCCGCCGTGCGCGGTCTCCTTTTGCCAAGGTTGCAATGCCGCGCTTTTGACGGAAGGACTGCGCTGTCGCCATGCCGAAACCGAAGTCCGTCGCTTTTGCCCGCATCCGCGCGGAGGTGATTCGTTTGGTCGCGCTCATTCCACCGGGAAAATTCACCACCTACGGCTCCATCGCCGTGCACATGAACGTGGCGGCGCGGCATGTCGCCACGGTGCTGAGCCGGTTGACGGAGGAGGAAGCGGCGGAGCTGCCATGGCATCGTGTCGTCGCGGCGGAAGGGCGCCTCAGCCAGGGCATGGACCCGGAGCTGCGCGCCCGGCAGCAACGCCGGCTGGAGGCGGAGGGTCTGCGGGTGGACGCCAAAGGCTTCATCCAGGATGCGGACACGTATTTTCACGTCGTCGGCCCGCGCCGGAGCATCCGCTGGAGCGAGCTGTAAGCCCTGGGGCGGAGGACTCTTGCGCGGCTCAAACCGCAACCCTGCGCCGGGCAGGCGGTTCAACTCCGCATGAGCGCCCGACTGCTTTTCCCAATCGTCCTGCTGCTGCCGCTCCCCGTTTGCGCCCAGAGTTTCCGCGGCGGGCCGCCGCCGATGCGGCCGCACCGCGCCACCCACGCGCAGCCGCTCACGCTGGAGCGCGCGATCAAAAAGCCGCCGGGCAAACCCGAGGTCAGCGTCACCGTCGCGGGAAGCGAACGGCAGATCCTTGCGAATGCGATCCCGGATCACCTCGTCGGCCGCTTCCCCAATCGCGACAATCCGCACAGCATCGAGCCGCAGGACTACGTCTTCGCTCTTCCGGTGCTGCCACAACCGGCGGCGGCCGTCACCTCGCTGCATCACCAAGCCACCGCCGGCCCGCCCAACCAACCCTTTGGCATCGCGCTCAACGGCATCCTGTTTGATCCCGGCACCGCGGAATTCTGGCTCGGCGACCGCGCTCTCGGCTGGAACTACGAGGCTCTCGGCGGCGCGGTGGCGCTCGGGCTTGACGAAAACCACGGCCATGTGCAGCCCAGCGGCGCCTACCATTACCACGGCCTGCCCCAACCGGTGCTCGACCAGCTCAAGCTCGCGCCCACCCAGCATTCGCCGCTCATCGGCTGGGCCGCCGACGGCTTTCCGATCTATGCCCTGCGCGGCCACAGCGATCCGCAGGATCCCGCTTCCGCGATGAAAACCCTGCGTTCCAGTTACGCGCTCAAACCCGGCAACCGCCCCGCGCCACCGGCAGGCCCCGGCGGGCTGCACGACGGCGCCTTCGTGCAGGATTACGAATTCGTCCCTGGCAGCGGCGATCTCGACGAGTGCAACGGCCGCTTCGGTGCCACCCCCGAGTTTCCGCAGGGCGTTTACGCGTATTTCCTCACTGCCGAGTGGCCCGTCATCCCGCGCGCCTTTCGCGGCACGCCGGTCAGCCTGCGCGGCCCTGGCGGGCCCGGCGGGCCGGGAGGTCCTGGTGGCGGACCGCCGGGCAGGCGGCCAGGACCCCCGCGCTGAACCCTGCAAGAAGCAGCCGCCAGGCGCTGTTTCCGCCGCATGTTCCGCGCTCTGCTTCTGCTCCCTCTGTTGTCCCTGCCCGCCCTCGCCGGTGAACCGCTGGTCGATGCCTTCACCGACGCCAAAACACCCGAACAACGCCGTGCCTCGCGCGGCGACTGGGTGATCGCCAACGGCACCGCCAAAGTGACCCAGGACGACGAGCTGTACAAAAAGAACAAGGATCACGGCCCCATCCTTTTTTATGACGTCGCGTTCAAGGACGCCGTCATCGAGTTCGCCTTCAAACCGGAGAGCGCCAAAACCTTCGTCTTCACCGTCAATGGCGCCGAGGGCCACGTCTTCCGCACCGTTGCCAGCGAGCGCGGCACCGGCCTGCGCGCCTTCCCGCCCGGTGGCGAGGCCAAATCCATCGCCTTGAAAAACCTCGCGAACGCGCCGTTGAAACAAGGCGAGTGGACCCAAATGAAAATCGAGCTGCGCGGTCCGAAGGCCGTGCTCAGCATCGGCGATCACGCACCGGTCACCGTCGAGCACGCCTCGCTCGACCGCGCCAAGACCAACACCTCACTCGGCTTCAGCTTCGGCACGCTGACGGTGAAGGACTTTTCGCTGCGCCCGCTAGAGTGAGCCCGCTGCGGCGTTGTGTAACCGCATGAATCGCAGCCGCCGCCGTTTTCTCCGCCAAGCCCTGCACGGTTCCGCCGCGCTGGCGCTGCCCTCATTCGCTCAAGCCAGCACGCGCCAGGAGGCCTTCTCCTTCGTGCTGCTCGGCGACCTGCATTATGACAAGCTGGAGCACCACGACATGCGCTGGCTGCAGGAGCACAAGGCCGGCGACCTGAGCCAGATCCACAACTACAGCCGCATCACCGCCGATCTCACGCCGCGCCTGTTTGCCAGCGTGCGTGAGTCGCTCGCGGCGCTCAACGCGAACGAGCGCACTCGCCCGGCCTTCGTGCTTCAGGCGGGTGATCTGGTGGAGGGTTTGTGCGGCACGGCGGAGCTGGCCGCGCTGCAAAACCGCGAGGCGGTGGCTTTTCTGCAGGAGCAGCAACTCGGCGTGCCTTTTGTCTTCACCAAGGGCAATCACGACGTCACCGGCGACGGCGCGCCGGAGGCTTTCGCGGAGGTGTTTCATCCGTTCCTGAATCAGCAGACGGCAGGCTTCACCGGCGGCGGCGCTGTGACCGGCGCCAACCACGCCTTCGAGCACGGCAACGCGCAGTTTTGTTTCTTCGACGCCTATGAAAAAACCAGCCTCGACTGGCTGGAGGCGGCGCTGGCCAAGCGCACCGCGCGGCACTGCTTCGTGGCGGTGCATCCCCCGGTGGTGCCTTATGGCGCGCGCGCCACTTGGCATCTCTACGCCTCGGAGCGCGACAAAGCGAAGCGTGAAAAACTGCTCGACCTGCTGGGCCGGCAAAACGCCATCGTGCTCGGCGGTCACATCCATCGCTTCAACACGCTCTGCCGCCACACCCCGCGCGGCGGCCGCTTCGCGCAGCTCGCGCTCAGCAGCGTCGTCGCCCGCGACAACGTGAAACCCGCCACCGAGCTGAATGGCGTGGAGAGTTACAACGGCGACCAAGTCCGGGTCGAACCCAATCACTCGCCTGAAACGGAAGCCGAACGCCGCGCCGTCTATGCCGCCGAGGCCCCCTTCGTGAAAGCCTTCGCTTATGCCGACCTGCCCGGCCACGCCGTGGTGACCATCGACGGCGACCGCGCGCAAGCGGTGATGCATGCTGGCCTCACCCGGCAGGTTTACCGGACGGTGGATCTCAGCGCGCTGCTCGCCTCCTGAGCCCGCCTCATCTTCACATTCCGCGCAAATCCGGTTCGCTTCCGGCCGCCTCCGCGTCTATCAGCGCTCATGTCTTTCCAATCCCTCGGCCTCGACGCCGGCATTCTCACCGCCATTCAGGAGGCGGGCTACACCGAGCCCACCCCCATTCAGACCGCCGCCATCCCGGCCGTGCTCAGCGGCGGTGATGTCATCGGCATCGCCCAGACCGGCACCGGCAAGACCGCCGCCTTCACCCTGCCCATCCTCACCCAGCTCGCGCACAACGCCCCCGCTCCAGGCCCGCGCCGCCGCACCCGCGTGCTCGTGCTCGCCCCCACCCGCGAGCTCGTCGCCCAGATCGAGGAAAACATCATCGCCTACGCCAAACATGTGCCGGTGAGGATCGCCAAGATCTATGGTGGTGTCGGCGAGAACCCGCAAAAGGCAGCTCTGCGCTCCGGTTGCGACATCGTCATCGCCTGTCCCGGCCGCCTGCTCGACCTCATGGGCCAGGGTTGCGCCGACTTCTCCGGACTGGAGCACCTCGTGCTCGATGAGGCCGACCGCATGCTCGACATGGGATTCCTCCCGGACATTCGCCGCATCATCAAACAGCTCCCCGCCAAAAGGCAGACCCTGCTTTTCTCCGCCACCCTCTCCCAGGAGATCGAGGCCCTCACCAAGGAGTTCCAGCACGCGCCCAAGATCGTCCAGATCGGCAAACGCTCGAACCCCGCCGAGACCGTCACCCAGTTCGTTTACGAGGTGCCCCGCCACCTGAAACTGGGCCTGCTCGCCCATCTGCTGGAGGACGAAAAACTGCAGATGGTGCTCGTCTTCAGCCGCACCAAGCATGGCGCCGACAAGATCGCGCGCAAGCTGGAGAAAAGCGGCGTCCGCTGCGCCACCCTGCACGCCAACCGCTCCCAGAACCAGCGCCTGCGCGCGCTGGATGACTTCAAATCGTGGAAGGTCCGCGTGCTCGTCGCCACCGACATCGCCGCGCGCGGCATCGATGTGGACGGCATCTCCCACGTCGTGAACTTCGACTTCCCGCATGTCGTCGAGGACTACGTCCACCGCATCGGCCGCACCGGCCGCGCCCAGGCCATAGGCGACGCCATCAGCTTCGTCTGCCCCGAGGAAATGAGCGACCTGCGCAAGCTCGAGCGCTTCATCGGCCGCGGCCTCGTGCGCAAACGCGCCGACGGCTTCGACTACAACGCCAAGGCCACCACGCCATCGCCTGACGAGGATCTCCGCGACCGCCCCCGTCAGCCCGGCCGCGGCCAGGGCGGCGGCCGTCCGCAACGACAGGGCGGCAACCGCAGCAGCCGCCAAGGCGGCGACCGCCAGGAGGCCAGCCAGGACCGCTCCGGTCAAAACGAGAGCCGCCAGGACAAATCCAAACGCCCGGGCCAGCGGCAAAAAGAGAAGCGCCAAACCCCTTCCGAGCGCACCGCCAAAACCCCCTCCCAAGCCAGCGGCGCCCGCAAGCTCTGGAACCGCCTCACCGGCCGCTGAGTTCACGGCTTTCAAACAGCCATAGAGGTTCCCGCTGCGCTCGAGAAAGCGTGTTCAGACCAACCCGAGTTCCCGATGCGCCGCCAACACGAGACTGTCGGAGACGCGGAAACCGTGTTGTTTGAGCTGGGTCATGATCAGGTCGAAGTCGAGAAGGCTTCGCCGATGAGCCTCGACAATCAAACCAAGAAGCCCGCGGACCTTCAATCCAAGCGAGGCAGCGACGGCTCTGCCGCGCTTTTCATCCAGCAAGAGCAGGGAATCGGCGCGATGTTGCCAGGCGATTGTGATTGCTTCCGCCTCTCCGGAATCGAGCGATGTTGTTTCGGGAAGGAGCGGTGCTGCAGCCCTCACGACAGCAAATGCAGGAAGATTCGGTAAGAGTGACATCCGCAAATGTTCAGGCGCGCCTAGATGGAGACACTCGGCGAGAACGGCCTCTGGAATGATGACCCGGCCAAACAAGATCGACAGCAAATCCAGTCTGTCCATCAGTGCCAGATAGGACAAGACGGAGGTGTCACAGACCACGACGGTCATTGGTCCTCAATCGGGCTGATTTCAGCAGCCACCGTGGCTGGGTCGTAGTCAGGCCAGCAGCCGAAACCGGCAAGAAACTCTTGCGCCGCCCAGCGGGAGGGCAAACCAAGCAACTCGCGCACCTGGGCCAAGGACAACACACCCTGGCGATAGCCTTCAAGCGCCAAGCCCTCGAGAGCGGCCCTCGGCAGGTCGTCAAGCTGGCTGCGCAGTGTGTCAGACAACGCGGCTGGTATGGGCAGATCGAGAGTCATGGCACAGAAAGATGACATAAAACCTCAACTTTGCAAAGCGGCTGGAGAGTCCAGCTCACTGTAGGAAAGATGCCCCACTACAGCAGCGTCCGCAAAAACGGCGCGGTGTGGCTGGTCTGGTGCTGGGCCACCTGCTCGGGCGTGCCGGCGGTGACGATCTGGCCGCCGGCGGCGCCGGCTTCGGGGCCGATGTCGATGAGGCGCTTCACGTCGGCCATGTGGAGACCGGTGGTCGGCTCCTCAATGAGGTAGAGGTTACCGAAGAGTTTGAGCCATGGCTTTCACACGGAACAACTCCGCCATTGGCACTTTCGCAGGATTTGAGATCACAAACCCAGCGCCTTGCGGATGGCGGCGGGAGACTGCCGAAGATGCAGTGCGCCATGGACCAGAATGCGGCCGCTTTCATGAGAATAGAAGAGGCCCACTTGCCATTTGCGCAGTATGTAACGCCGGAATCGGCCAGCGTATCTAGGCGCGATTTTTGGATGCTCGGCCAGAAGCGCAAAGGCTTGGTCACACGCATCATGGAAGGCCAAACCCAAATCTGGGCTCTGGTCTTCCAACCAGGCGAAATGATTGAGAAGTTGAGACTCTGCCTCCTTGAGGATGATGACCTCTGTTCTCACAGGCCCGCTCGCATTTTCTGGCTGACTTCAGACCATGATGACGCGGACTCAGGGGCGTTCTGATATTCTCGATAGCGCTCCTCAAGTTTGGCAGCGATGGCGGACCTGAGAGGCTCATCAGTCGAGGCGTCGGCGGCCATGACTTCTTCCTCCAACTCGGCCAGCAGCAACCACTTCTCTTCCAGAGACAACGCGGTCAATTCGGGGTAACGCTCCTTCACCATGACGGCACATTGTCATGCCGAATGCCGCGCTTTCAAGCCTGACTTGTCGCATGATGGAGGGGCTTGACTCTGGCTCATATTGCGCGGTCACACCGCTCACTCAACTCCGCTGCGGACGCCATGTGGAAGCCGCGTTCGACCAGGCTGATGAACTCCACCCAGCAGTCAATCGCCTCCGCCAGACGCTCCTGGGTGAGCCCCTGCGCCCGCCGAAGTTCCGCGATCCGCCTGTCGAGTTTCTTTTTCAACACGGAGTTTAACAACCCCCTCACCACGCCCCCTCTCCGGTGTCATTTACTTTTGAGGTAACAAGGGGGTGACTCTTTAACATCACCCGCAAAAACGGCGCGGTGTGGCTGGTCTGGTGCTGGGCCACCTGCTCGGGCGTG
>CAZKMS010000077.1:8876-25795 GCA_964553805.1 uncultured Verrucomicrobiaceae bacterium | reverse complement strand
TTCTCGGCAGCGGCCAACCCGGCGAAAAAGCCCACACCTACAAGCTCGGCGGCCTAAGTTGTTTGGCCGGCGATGTCATCAACGAGTACTCCTTCGACGAACCGCTCGTGCCCGGCCAAAAACTCGTCTTCACCGACATGGCCCATTACACGATGGTGAAGACCACCACTTTCAACGGCGTGCCGCATCCTGATATCGCCACCTTCGATCCAGATACGGGCGAATATCGGGTCGTGCGTCGTTTCGGTTACGAAGACTTCAAGCGCAAGCTGTCTTGAAGACCGGCCCAACTTCACGTGTTGATCTGTCAAGCCCCATGAGTTCTCCCCTCCCTCCTGATCGCGTCGATCTCTCAACCCTGGGCGAACCGGTTTATCGCGGTTCGGTGCAGCATCTTTATGCCATTCCCGAGCACCCCGCCTTCCTGGCCTGCCAAACCACGGAAGCGGGATCGGTGTTCGATGTCGGATCCATTTTCCACATCGAAGGCAATGACCTCTCCCGCGCCTGCTTTCGCCATGCCATGTACACGCGTTTGCAGCAGGTGGAAACCTGGGCGCGCGTGCGGGAGGCGATCCGCTCGGAATCCGCCCTCGATCCGCTCTGGAAAGAGGAATTGTTGAAGGGCCCGCTCGAATCCATGCTGGAAGCCGGTGCGCGCACGCACCACGCCGGCATGGTGGACGCCCGCAGCGGCGCGGTCGTTTCCGGCGCCATGCCGGAGCATCCAGGCACCTTCAACGTGGTGCGCCGATTCCCGGTAATGAAGCCACCCCAGCGGTCCCTGCTCGGCGCCTTCGTCTATGATTATGCGCAGTTTCACCAGAGCGACACCTATGTCATCCCGCTCGAATACATCGTGCGTTTTGGCATCACCAGCGGCTCGTCCATTCTGCGCAAGTACGAAAGCTTGAGCGAAGCGGCGCGCCGCGCCTATGAGCAGGAACTCGGCCTGGGCTCCGCGATGACACCCTGGACCCTGCTTGGCACCCCCATCTTTGACCTCACCAGCAAGTACGAGCCCGAGGACCGCAACGTCTCCAAACAAGAGGCGCTGCTGATGTCAGGCCTCAGCGGCCAGCATTTCCTCGACACGGTGAAGATGGCCCTGCTCGGCGCCTACGCCGTGCGCGAGCCGCTCGCGGAGATCGGACTGCTGTTGTGGGATCTGAAATGGGAGTTCGCCGTCGATCATGAAACCCTGTTTTTCGTGGACACCATCGATGCCGACAGCTTCCGCGCCACGCGCTTCCTGGAAGCCGAGGGCCGCCGCTTGGTGATCCATTGCAACAAACAAGCCATGCGCGATTATTACCGCATCATTCATCCCGAGTGGTATGCCGGCGTCAACGCCGCCAAGGTCCAGGCCAAACAAACCGGCGAGCCCTTCAAGCAAGTGCTCAAGGCCGGTCAGGAACGTGGTGAGTATGCGGCGACACCGGCGGTCGAACCGGAGTTTCTCGCCTTGCAAGGACGCAAGGCCGAATTGATTCGCCAGCACCTTGTGGAGCCGGGATCAGCCCAGGAAATCAGCTCCGCCCTGGACGCGTGCGGACTCGAAGAAATGGCGTTCTACCGCCGTCGCAACCGTTTGGACGCGCTGCTCAAGGTGAACGCCGTTTGAACCGCTAAACGCGCCCATGTCCGCGCTCGAATTGACCGACGAAGATCGCGCTCTTTACGAGTGGCAGATGTGGCAGCCGGGTGTTGGGGAGGAAGGCCAGCGCCGCCTGAAGAACGCCAGCGTTTTTGTATCCCGAGTGGGCGGCATCGGCGGCCTGGTGGCCATGCAACTCGCCGCCGCCGGCGTCGGCCGCCTCATCCTGGCGCACGCCGGCCCCTTGCGCGTCCCCGACCTCAACCGTCAGCTCCTGCAAACCCGCGGGCACATCGGCCTGCCACGCATGGATTCCATCCTGCGCCGCTTGCGCGAGCTGAACCCGGATGTTGTTCTCGAAGGCCATGGGGAAAATGTAACCGTGGAAAACGCGGAACGATTGACGGCGGGCGCGGACATCCTGGTGGATGCCGCCCCGATGTTCGAAGAGCGGCTGGCAATCAATGACACCGCCATGCGTTCGCGCCGCCCCCTGGTTGAATGCGCCATGCACGGCATGGAAGCGACGGTGACGACTTTTATTCCCGGCCGCACCGGCTGCCTGCGCTGTTACCTGCCCAGCGTGCCTCCCACTTGGAAACGCCGGTTCCCCGTGTTCGGCGCTGTCTCCGGCACGGCCGCCTCCATCGGCGCCGTGGAAGTCATCAAGCTGATCACCGGCATCGGAGAACCGCTCGCCGGGCGGCTGCTTTCCCTCGATCTCGCCAGTGGCCGCGCTCGCAACCTGCGCCTGCCCCGGCGCGAGGATTGTCCGGCCTGCGGTTCACTCGCACTCTGAGCGCGTTGGCTGGGCATTGCGTTACTGGCCTGCGGCGGCAGCTTTGCGCGCCTGCTCCTGGCTCGCCGCACTGAGCTTCGCCATCGGATAGGGCACCTCCTGACCGTTCGCAGGCAGCTTGAGAACCACATGCTCGCCATCCAGTCGCACAAAGCTCGCCTTGATGGTCACGCCTTCGGCATTCGTCCAGTCCAACGCAACGGGTGCTGCCCGCGCCGCCAATGTGGAGGCGGGTGGCGCGCCCTCCAGATGCGCACCAGACGCGATCCAGTCACGGACTTTCGCGATGTCTCGATCACTGAGCGTTTTCTTCGGCGGCATGTGCGCTTTCTCACTCGCGTCCATCGTCATGACCTCGAGGAAATAACTCTCACCCGGCTGGCCGGGCACGATGATGCCCTTGGGCTGAATGTCGAGCTTCAAAGTCTCCAGGTCATCGAACACATATCCGGCCTTTTCTTTGCCGCTTTCCTTGCTGTGGCATTCGTAGCAATTCTCCTTCAAGATCGGACGAATGTCCTTTTTGAAATCAGCCGCGTTGAGGTTCAATACGGCTAGAACGGACGACAGGGCGGCAAAGGCGAGTTTCATGAGGGGCTCCCTCTGCAACGCCGGACCGCCCGGATTATTAGACCTGCGCTTTCTCACAGGAGCGGGATAAAGAGCCTGGCCACCCCGTTGCGCAACTGCTGCAGCAACGGCGCGTCCCGCAGCTCTTCCAGCGTCACGGCCTCGCACTGCCCAAGCTTTGCCTCAAATTCCGCCGCCAACCGCTCCGCCAGATCGTGATCGTAACAGGCCAGGTTGAATTCAAAATTCAAGCGCAGGCTGCGCGGATCCCAGTTGGTGCTGCCGATAAAACTCCACACCTCATCCACCAGGAAAAACTTCGAGTGATCGAAGGGAGCGGGCGACTCGAATATCCGGCAGCCCTGTTTCAGCAAGTCTGGATAGAGCGTGCGCGCCGCCCACGACACCACCGGAATGTTGTTGCGCGCCGGCGTGACCAGCGTCACTTCCACCCCCCGCAGCACGCACAACTTCAGCGCGCTGGCAAACGTTGGATTCGGTAGAAAATAGGGCGTCAAAATCTTCACCGAATGCCGGGCCGCGCTCAGCGCCGCCAAAAGCGCCGTCGGCATCACTTCCACATCGGCATCGGGACCGTCCGGCAAGCCGAGCGCACTGGTCTGTCCGACTTCCGGCAACGGCGGATAAAAGGCATCACCCTCCAGCGTCTCCCCGCAGCAGAACTCCCAGTCCTCCGCGAACACATGCTGCAATTGCGCCACCACGGGGCCGCGCACCTCAAAGTGCAGGTCGCGCACGGGATGGGAGGGATTGCGTGTCAGCATGTTACCCTCGCGAATGTTCATGCCGCCGGTGAATCCCAACTCGCCATCGACCACCAGCAGCTTGCGGTGGTTGCGCAAATTCAGCGTCAGCAACCGGGTGACCAGACGGTTTGGCATGAAGCGCCGCACGGGCACCCCAAGGCGCCGCAACTCGCGCGTCACCGGCGGCCAGCCATAGCGCGTTCCCGCATCATCCACCATCACCCGCACCTGCACACCGCGTTTTGATGCCGCGGCCAAAGCCGCCACAAAGTCATCCCCAATGCCCGTGGCCTCGAAAATGTAGCTCGCCAGCGTGACTGATCGCTCCGCCCGCGTGATGGCGGCAAGCATCGCCGGGAATGTCTCCTCGCCATTGTGCAGCATGCGCACCTGGTTGCCCTCAGTGAAATGGAAGCGCGAGATGCGATCCAGCGTCAGCGCCAAATGGCGATCGGCCCCCGAAGTCGCTGTCTCGTTGCGCAACCCGCCCCCCACGCTGCCAGGCGCGCCCGAAGCAGTCCCTCCCGCCGCACCCTGGCGCAGTTGCCGTCCGTGGCGCCGGATGTAGTTGATCCCGAACAGCAAATAAAAGATCGAGCCCAGCAGCGGCACAAACAAAATGATGACCACCCAATAGGCGGCCGAGCGCGGATCACGCTTGCGCAGCAGCACATGCAGCAGCGCCGTCAGTCCCGCCGCAAACGACAAAGCCAAACCGAAGCCCTGCCAGGCCGTCAGCGCCAGCCAAGGAATTGAACTGTCCGCGCAGAAAGGATTTGGCATCGCTGAAACTACTCGCCTTCCCCGGGTTGACAAGAATGCACCCTGCGAATTTGTCCACCGTGCGGGAGCGCCGGACAATAATCACAGACCCGGCGTTGACCCTGCCGCCGTCGCAATCCATACTGCCGCCCTTTCCCTTTTTGAACAACACGGCAGATGAGAGCACCCGTCAAAACAGCGGTCATCGGAGCCAGCGGCTATTCAGGCATTGAGCTTTTGCGTTTGATGCTGCGCCATCCAGGCATTGAGTTGGTCGCTGTCACCTCGCGGACGCTTGCCGGCCGCACCCTGAGCGAGGAGTTTCCCCGCCTGCGCGGCATTCCTCCCGCGGACAGCCTGGCCTTCATTGAACCCGATGTGGATCTGGTGCGGCAGAGCGGCGCAGAAACGGCCTTTTTGGCGTTGCCACACGGCGTTTCCGCGCAGTTCGCCAAACCTTTGCTGGACGCCGGCATTCGGGTCATCGACCTCAGCGCGGACTTCCGGCTGCGCTCCCCGCAACTTTACGAGGAGTTTTACGGCCATCCCCATCCCCATCCCGAACTGCTCGCTGAGGCAGTTTACGCGCTGCCGGAAATTCGCGCGCAAGAGATTGCCAACGCGCGCTTGATCGCCTGCCCTGGTTGTTACCCCACCAGCATTTTGCTGCCGCTGCTGCCCCTGCTGAGTGCTGGATTAATCGACCTCAGCCAGCCCATCAACGTCGCCAGCATGAGCGGCGCAAGCGGTGCCGGACGCAATGCCAGCATCCCGCTGCTCTTCTGCGAAGTGAATGGCAGCCTGCGCAGCTACAGCGTGCCGCGCCACCGGCATTTGAGCGAGGTCGGCCAGGAACTCGAGATTGCCGCCGGCAAACCCGTGCCGCTCACCTTTGTGCCGCATTTGGTGCCTGTGCACGCCGGCATCTGCACCACCACCTTTTGCCGTCCCGCTGCCGGAGTGAACGCGGAGGTCATTGGCGCGGCCTTGCGCAAGGCCTACGCAGACCAGACCTTCGTGCGTTTGCTCGGCCAAGACCAGAGTCCGGACACCAAAAACGTCGCGGGCACCAATTTCATCGACATTGGCTGGTCGCTCGATCCGCGCACCAGCCAGCTCATCCTCATGAGCGCCGAGGACAACATCGGCAAAGGCGCTTCCGGCCAGGCCATTCAGAATTTCAACATAGCCTTTGGCATGCCCGCCGCCACCGCCCTCCTGCAAGTCTAGCCGCCTGATTTGTCACGCCTCCGAGTCATGAGCAAAAACGCTCCATCCACCTGCGAACAACGCGTCCCCTTCAAGGTCATCCCCGGCGGAGTCACCGCCGCACGTGGTTTTCGCGCGGGGGCGGCCGCCTGCGGCATCAAGAATCCGGAGGTCAAACGCCTGGACCTGGCCCTCATCGTTTCCGACCATCCCACCAACAGCGACGCGGTGTTCACCACCAACCAAGTCAAAGCGGCCTGTGTCCGCGTCTCCGCCCAGCATCTGCGCGATCCCGACATCCGCGCCATCATCGCCAACAGCGGCAACGCCAATGCCTGCACCGGTCCGCAAGGCATTCAAGACGCCAAGCTCATGACCCGCGTCGCCGCCGATGCGCTCGGCGTTCGCAACCGCCAGGTCATGGTCTGCTCCACCGGCATCATCGGCATGACCATGCCCGTCGCGCGCATCGAACCCAACATCGCCCCGCTGGCGAAAACACTGCACAACAACGGCTCGGACGAGGCCGCGCAGGCCATCATGACCAGCGACACCAAGCCGAAGTCGTTTGCCCTCGAGGTGCCCTGCGGCGGCGGCACCTTTCGCATCGGCGGCATCGCCAAAGGCGCCGGCATGATCTGCCCGAACATGGCGACGATGCTCTGCTTCATCACCACGGACGCGCGCGTCGCCCGGGACGAAATCAAACGCGCCGTTCGCCACGCTGTCGATCTCTCCTTCAACCGCATCACCGTCGATGGCGACACCAGCACCAACGACACGGTGATTGTGATGAGCAACGGCCAAAGCGACGCGCCGCTCATCCGCTCCGGTTCCGAGGAGTCGAAAATCTTTCGCTGTGCGCTGCACAAGGTCATGCTGGAACTGGCGAAAATGATCGTCGCTGATGGCGAGCGCGTGACCAAGTTCGTCGAGATCCGCGTGCGCAACGCGCGCACCCAGGCAGACGCGCGGCGTGTCGCTGAGGCTGTCGGCAAATCCCTGCTGGTGAAATGCTCCTTCCACGGCTCCGATCCGAATTGGGGCCGCATCATCCACGCCGTCGGCTACTCCGGCGCCCGTCTGCGGGAGGAACTGATCGACATTTATTTCGGCGGACTCATCGCCTGCAAAGGCGGCTTGTCCACCGGCACACCGATTGCGGAGCTGGAAAAGATCGTCAACGAGCCGCGCTTCACCGTCACCATCGACCTCAATCTCGGCACTGCTGAACACATCGTTTACACCAGCGATCTCTCGGAGGAGTATGTCGATTTCAACGCCAGCGAATACTCCGCCGCCATCCATGCCCGCCGGCAAAAGGGCCTCCAATAACGCCGTTCATGCGTGCCATGTCCCTGCCCGATCCCGCCACCAAAGCCGCCGTTCTGCTCGAAGCCCTGCCATACATGCAGGCCTTTCGTGGCCGCACCTTTTTGATCAAGGTCGGCGGCAGCGCGATGGAGGATCCTGCGGTCGTTGACACCTTTTTGAAGGACATCGTTTTTTTGGAGGCTGTCGGCATCAACCCCGTCATCGTCCATGGCGGCGGCAAGGCCATCTCCAAGGCGATGCAGGAAAGCGGCCTGGAGGCGCGCTTCATCAACGGCATGCGTGTCACTGACGAGGAGACCATTCAAATTGTCGAGCAAACCCTCGCCCGCGTCATCAATCCGGGCATCGTCAGCAAGATCAATTCCTTCGGCGGAAAGGCAGTTGGCGTGCCTGGCACGGAGGTCTTTGTGGGCGAAAAAATGAAGGGGGATCTCGGCTGGGTGGGCGAGGTGACCGACTGCCGCACCGGCTTGATCCAAGCCGCCGTCTCTGGCGAGTTCGTGCCCGTTGTCTCCCCGGTCGCGCGCGAGCCTGCCAGTGGCAAAGCCCTCAACGTCAATGCCGACCTCGCCGCCTGCGCTCTAGCCTCGTCACTACAGGCTGAAAAACTCATTTTCCTCAGCGATGTGCGCGGCGTGCTGCGTGATCCGGCGGATGAATCCACTTTGATCCCCGCGCTCGATCCCGGCCGCATCGCCACCCTCAAGTCCGAAGGCGTCATCTCTGGCGGCATGATCCCCAAAGTCGATTCCGCCCTTGCCTCCCTCCGCGGTGGCGTCGGCAAGGTGCACCTCATTGACGGGCGCATCCCGCACGCGCTGATCCTGGAGATCTTCACCGACGTCGGCATCGGCACTGAGATTCACCTGTAACCACTCGCTGCGATGCCGGCGCCTTCAACCCAGTCCCCGGCAGGTTTTGAGTGGCCCGACTGGATGAATCCCATCCTGGTCAAGGAACTGCGCCAGAGCCTGCGCAGCCGCTGGTTCGAAATCATCTTTCTCAGCCTTTGCGGCGGCTTGACCCTGGTCACCCTGTTGCACGGGCTGTGGAGCGAGCCGCGGCTTGTCCGCGTGATCTTCTGGGGAGTTGTTGTCGTCAACCTCCACTTTCTCCTGCCGTTGCGCACCGCGCTTTCCGCCGCCGACGACCGTCACCCCGGCAACCTCGAATTGATAAGGGTCACAGGCACCAGCGCGGAAAAACTGGTGCACCAGCGCATCACCGCACTGGTCTTTCATTCCGCCATTCTCGCCTGCATTGTCCTTCCCTTCGTCATCCTGCGTTACTTCCTCAGTGGAATCGATTTGGTGGACGAACTTCAATACCTCACGCTGCTGGTGTTATCCACGCCCGTGCTCGGGCTGGCCATTCTCTGGATTGGCGTGGTGGGCGGGATCGGCCGCGCCTTTCTCGGCGCCCTATTTTTCTTTCTGGCGCCGGCTTACGAAGTCCTCATCGGCAGTGCCGCCTTTGTTCCCGGCGATGCCGCTTTCTTGGCGCTCGTCATGTGGATTTTCCTGTCTCTAATGGGTATGACGATCTGCCAGGCCTTTGCCACCGAATCCTTTCTCCTCCATTCCTCCCGCTGATGCGCGCAGTCACTCCCCCGTCTTGCGCTCGCGTCCTCGTCATCGTGGGGCATCCGCTCCGCCGCGCTTTTGGCAGGCCTTTCCGTCATCGCCGCCGCCGCCTTGGGTGTGTGGTTCTTGTTCCTGGCTGGTGAAGCCTGGGGCGCGACCGTCGGACTCATCCTTCTGCATGCTCTGGCCTTGCTCGTTGCCTTGTTCCGTTTTCGGAGACGCCACGAGCACAGCCAGCGCATCGACGGCATGATGATGCTGGCCTTGAGTTACGTCCTTTGGTTCAGCATCGTTCCGTTGATCCTGGTTCTGAATTGAGTTCGTCCGCTCATAGCGTCTCCCGTTTGAGGCGTCGTTCCAGCAATGCCAGGGTGAAGGCTTCTTCGGGACGAAGGTCTTTGAGCAATTTTCTCTCCATTCGTGCTCGCTGGCGCGCCACTCGCAGCATGGACTGGTCAACATAGGAGTCCAAAACCGATGGATGAATGTAGCATTTGCGGCAGATGGCGGGAGTGTTGCCGAGCCGCTTCGCCACCGACTCGATGGCGGCGAGAATGTTCCTCTTAGCCTGGGTTTGCGTGTCAAATTGTTCAAACTCGCGCAACGCCATCGCAGCCAGCACCGTTCCTGCCCAAGTGCGAAAATCCTTGGCGCTGATTTCCGCGCCACTGATCTCCCGCAGGTATTCGTTCACATCGCTCGATGAAATGGCATGCCTCCCGCCCTCTTCGTCGAGGTATTGGAACAACCGCTGGCCCGGCAGCTCCTGGCACCTTTTCACCGTGCGGGCGAGCTTCGCATTGTTCAACCGGACCTCATGCCGTTTGCCTCCCTTGCCCTTGAATTGGAACCGGATTCCGCCGTCGCGAATCTTCACATGCCCGTCACGCATCGTGGTGAGCCCGTGAGAGCCGTTCGCACTGGCGTACTCCTCGTTCCCAACGCGAATCAGGCTCTTCTCCAGCAAGCTGACAACCGTTGCCAGCACCTTCTGACGAGTGACTGGAGCGGCGCTCAGTTGACGCCGCACTCGCGCCCGAATTCTGGGAAGCACCCGCGCGAATTGACGCAGGTGGTCGAACTTGTTGCTGTCTCGCGCCTCGCGCCAAAGGGGATGGTAACGATACTGCTTGCGTTTGCGCGCGTCCCGGCCGGTGGCTTGCATATGCCCGTTTTCGTGCGGGCAAATCCACACGTCCGTCCAGGCAGGTGGGATGGCCAGCGACTTGATGCGCGATAAGATGGCCTTGCTTTTTACGCGCTGGTTTCGCGTGTCAAGGTAGATGAATCCCCCGCCTTGTTGCCGGCGTGAGATGCCAGGCTCCCCGTCGTTGACATAGCGGAGGCGGTGACGGCGCGCCGTGGCTTTGGACTCCTTGACCGCAGCGCGCGCTCTGCTGGAGGCCTTGGCCATGCATTTCAACCATTGATGATTTCCCCGCCGTTGGGATGCAGCGTCTGTCCCGTGATGTAGCTGCTCGCCTCACTGGCGAGAAACACAAAGCACTCGGCGCATTCCCATGGCTCTCCTGCCCGCTGGAGCGGGGTGTCCGAACCGAATGTAGCAACCTCCGCGGCCGGGAAAGTGGCGGGGATCAACGGCGTCCAGATCGGACCGGGGGCCACCGCGTTGACGCGAATATTCTTCTTTGCGAGCTGCCCTGCCAGCGAGCGTGTGAAGCTCACGATGGCGCCCTTGGTCGCGGAGTAGTCCAGCAGATGCGGACTGCCTCGATAGGCAGTAACTGACGCGGTGTTGATCACCACTCCGTGACGCGCCTTCTCCAGATGCGGCAGACAAGCCGCGGTCAGATAGAACATCGCAAACACGTTGGTCTGAAACGTCGCAAGCAACTGCTTCGGATCAATGTCGAGGATGGATTTTTGCGGATGCTGCTCCGCCGCATTGTTGACGAGGATGTCAACGCGGCCAAACGCCTTGGCTGCTTTTGCAATCGCTTTGTCACAAAAGGCTTTGCTCCGAATGTCTCCTCGCACCAAAAGGCATTTGCGGTTCTTCTCAGCAACCAATCGAGCGGTCTCCTCCGCATCCTGCTGCTCCTCCAGATAGAGCACCACGACATCCGCGCCTTCACGCGCAAAGGCCAGCGCTGTGGCGCGGCCAATGCCCGAGTCGCCGCCCGAAATAACGGCGACCCGCCCCAGTAGCAGACCGCTGCCGGCGAACCGGGGGTGCTCGGTCACCGGCGCGGGTCGCATGAGCCTCTCGCGCCCCGGCTGCCGGCGCTGGCTTTGCGCGGGACGGAGAGGTTTCTCTTTTTGCGATGATTTGGATTTGTTGCCCATGCGCGATGCGCCTTCGAGTGTTCCGATCCGTTATTGGACTTCCTGCATCGCCTCCAGCGTGGAGATGTTGCGACGCAGCGCGGGCAGGAATTCGTTGCGGATGGCGGTTTTCATTTCCACCATCACATCATCGTTTTCCAGCGCCGCTTCGTATTCGCCAATGCCGTGTTTTTCGCCCTGGATGAGCGCCTGCAGAGCGGACGTTTCACCGAAGGCTTTGGCGGCCCCCTCAACGGCCTGAGCAAACGCGCCCCAAGCTCCCGAACTCGGGGCCGGCTCGCCCCCCATTGAGATGATGTGTGAGGTCAGTTTGGCAACATGAGCTTCGTGCCCCCGGCCCAGCTGACCCAGGGCGGCCGCCTCTGGCTGGCCGTGAAATTTCTCCTGGGCTTGGCGGTAAGTCTCGACCGCGGCCAATTCACCGCGGAGGAGGGAGTTGCAATTGTCAATGCATTCAGTTGTAAGCGTGGTCATGGTAATTTGGGGTTGTAGTTTGGATTCGAGCGCATGCTTCGAGGCGAAAAAAAGGAGACGCATCAACTCACGCGTCCGAGTCCTCTTTGAATAAACTGGCTTCAAACCGGATACGCACGGCGCTCTCAAAGTGGATGTCTCGGAGGGCGTCGAACGGCGTATGTTCATAAAGCAACCGGCATATGAAAACGCGTGGGGGACAGATGCGAGAGCCAGGCGAGGGCCACGTCGAAGTCCCTTCAGTGCGCACCGGCCAGGGCTCTGTGAAGCTTGCATTTGCGGAATTTCGCCGCCGTTACCTGCTGCAGTTTGATCATCCAAAATTCGAGGCGCTGGACAGCGAACTCGAAAAGATCGTGGATATGGCCTGGAGCATTTATCAAGCTGGAGACAAGGCTCCACGAACGCGGGCGGCCGGACCGGATTTCGCGGATCCTGCGCACGAACTGGATGTCGAGTGGCTGGCAACACGCGCCCGAATCCACGCGGCGCAAATGGAGTTTGAAGATGCCGCCCAGCGAACCCGGATTCTTTTGATCACGGCCTCGCCCCGCACCGATGAGACCTGCCCCGCCGAAATGGCGAAGTCGTTTCGCCTGGCCCAGCACGCGCGCAAAACACTCGAGAGCGAGGACTGCAGGGTGGACTTTTTGGATTTAAGCGAACTCAGCGCTGCTTACGGGCGCAAAATCCACCCGTGCAAGGCCTGCGTCTCCACCTCCATGCCGCTGTGCCACTGGCCTTGCTCCTGTTATCCAAACCATTACAACGGCCAAACTCAGGACTGGATGAATGAACTCTACCCGCGCTGGGTTGCGGCGCACGGCATCATGATCATCACACCCGTTCATTGGTATCAGGCGCCGAGCGGGCTCAAGCTCATGATCGATCGCCTTGTCTGCGCGGACGGGGGCAATCCAGATCCGACGACAACGAGCGGAAAGGACCCGGCCAAGGCCAAGGCGATGGAAATGCAAGGCTGGCACTACCCCAAGCATTTGAAAGGGCGTGTCTTCTCCATCGTGGTTCACGGCGATACTGAGGGCGCGGGGACCCTGCGGCGCAATCTGCACGATTGGTTGACGGGCATGGATCTCATCAGCGCCGGGGCGGGCGCTGTGTTTGAGCGCTACATCGGCTATTTCGAAGAATACGCGCGCAGCCACGACGCATTGGACAAGGACCCTGCCATCCAGCAGGAGACCGCCAACGCCGCGCTGGCGCTGGCCAGAGCCGCTGCCGAAATGCGCTCGGGCCGCCAGCCTCCTGATGCGGGCTTGCCGGCGCCGCGCATTAAATGAGCAAAGAAGCCGCCCAAGAGGGTCCGTCTTGGCGTATCCAACGCAGGAAGAAGCATTTGTCCACCATCCGCCACCCCCTGCCCGCCATGCCAGCCAAATCCAAAAAACAACAGAGGGCCGCCGGCGCCGCCTTGTCAGCCAAACGCGGCGAGCGTAGCAAAAAGTCCCTCAAGGGCGCCTCCAAGGAAATGGTGAAATCCATGACCGAAAAGGAGCTGGAAGATCTCGCGTCAACCAAACATAAGAACCTGCCGGAGAAGAAGGGTGACTGAGCGTGCAGGACAACTCTGCGCCAGGCATCAGCGGAGAAAAGTCGCTGTAGGAGCTGGCTTGATAACGGCTGGCGAAGGCGATGTCACTGGGATTAGCCCAGTCGAAAAGGTTGAAGGTTTCTGCCGATGTCGGCATGCAACCGGGAACGGTGGACACCGAATACGCCGCCAGCAGACGCTCAAAGCCTCCAGATGGCATCAACATCATGCCTGGCTCAGATGGAGGAATGGATGGCTCATTGCCCATGCGTCTAGTTTGGCCCACCGCAGGAAACACAAAAGCAACGTGAACGGGGGACCGTCCAGACCTTTCCTCTGCGGGAGGCCAAATAAGTTGTGGGAGAGGCAAGGCTTCGAGCGCCACTCGAAGCTGCTGCGGGAGGTGCCATGGCGCGGCAGGGACCGCGTTCTGACGAACGCGGCTACGACATCAGGCTCAGTAGCCAAGCCAGGGGCCGAGCCATTTTTCGGCTTCGGTGAGGGTCATGCCTTTGCGCTTGGCGTAGTCTTCGACCTGGTCTTTGGCGAGGGCGCTGATGCCAAAGTAGTGCGCCTCCGGGTGGGCGAAGTAAAGGCCGCTGACCGCGCTGCCAGGATGCATGGCCATGCTTTCAGTGAGTTCGACACCGGTTTTCGCTGTGGCGTCGAGCAAGGTGAAGAGGATGGACTTCTCGGTGTGGTCGGGTTGCGCTGGATAACCCGGGGCGGGACGAATGCCGCGATACTTCTCTTTGATGAGGTCCGCGTTGGCGAAGTCTCCGGGCTTTTCGTAGCCCCAGGCGAATCGCGCCTGCTGATGCAGGTATTCGGCGAAGGCCTCGGCGAGACGGTCGGCGATGGCCTTGACAATGATGGCGCTGTAAGGATCTGCCGCGTTTTCGAACTCCCGTGCAAACTCGTCCGCGCCATGAATACCGACGCAGAAGCCGCCGATGTGGTCGGCGCGACCGCTGTCTTTCGGTGCGAGGTAGTCACTGAGGGCGAAGTTGGGTTTGTCCTTCTTGATTTGCTGCTGGCGCAGCGTGTGGAAAACGGTTTGCACACTTTCACGTGTGTCATCCACATAGACTTCGATGTCGTCGCCAACGCTGTTGGCCGGAAAGAGACCAAAGACGCCTTTCGCGACAAAGCGCTTCTCCGCGATGATGCGGTCGAGCAGCGCGTTGGCGTCGTTGTAAAGCTTCAGCGCCTCCGTTTCGGCCTTCACCTTCATTTCGGCATCTTCGTGTGCGGAGGAGAAACGGCCTTCATGGGCGATCCAGCGTCCGCGCAGTTCCCACGAATGGAAAAACGGCGACCAGTCGATGAACTCACGCAGCGTCCGTAGTGAGGGCGACCCGCCTTCATTGCTTGCGGGAAAAGACAAGGCTCCGCCGGGGTGTGTTGAGGGCGGGTCGCCCTCAATACGGATGACCCGCGTGCCAATGAATGAAGGCGTGGCGATCTCCTGCGTGCTCCAGTCACACTTGAAGGCCTTCTCGCGCGCTTCCGCGATGGGGAGAAGCTGGCGGTCCTTCTTTTTGCCGTATTCCTCGCGCAGCCTGACGTGACGATCCTCATTCTGCCCCACAAAACCTTCGCGCTGCTCTTCGCTGAGCAACGCGGTGGTCACGGGCACGCTGCGGGAGGCGTCGAGCACATGGACGACGCTGCCGCTGTATTTCGGCGCGATCTTGATGGCGGTGTGCGCGGCGCTGGTGGTGGCGCCGCCGATGAGCAGCGGCAGTTTGAAACCCTGGCGCTCCATCTCGCCCGCCACATGCGCCATTTCATCGAGCGACGGCGTGATGAGGCCGCTGAGACCGATCACGTCCGCGCCGATCTCGCGCGCTTTGTCGAGAATCTTGTCACACGGCACCATGACGCCCATGTCGGTGACTTCGAAGCCGTTGCAGGCCAGGACGATGCCGACGATGTTTTTGCCGATGTCATGCACGTCCCCTTTCACGGTGGCGAGGACGATTTTGCCGCCGCCTTGTTTCGCGGCCTCGGCGGGGATGAGGTCGGCGGAGGCTAGGGGCGCGGCAGCGGGGCTTCCACCGGCTCCTCCATCAACCGGTCGTCCATTCCCGAGGCCCGACGCAGGGCTTCCAGAGTCCCTTCCTCGATCAGACGAAACCGCTCCGCCACTTCCTGGCTCAGGCGCGGCTTGAAATTGCGCCAGGAGTCGGGCGCTGTAGTCGGCATCGTGGCTGTGGAGTTTGAATTCATCTTGCAGGGTAATATGGCCGCTTTCGAGGAGTTCCTCAACGGAATTGTGAAGATGTTCCGCTAGCCAGGCGAGGTTGCGGGAGCGGGGCAGATCGTTGATGCGGTTTTCAACGATGAAAACATCCATTTCCGATCTGTCAGCAAATTCGCCGCAGAGGCGGAGCGTGGTGCGCGCGGCTTCGAAATGGCCTTTGGCGGCGCGGTTTAACGGAACGACGCGGCCCGCGCCTTTGGCGGCGCGTTTCGCCATGTTGCGCACGGCATCAGGCCAGTTGCAGTAAACGAAACGCAGTTCGATGGAGCACCCAGCCGCCAGCGCGGCGCGAAAATGCTCGACGGAGCGCGCGTGGTTTTGCAGCGTGCCGTCCATGATGAGCAGCGCGTTGCCCGTGACTTTCATGTCGGCGGTGGCGGTGGTTTTGCCGCTGCCTTGGCCGCCGGCGTTGAAAACGATGGTGGCTTTTGGCTGCGCCGATTGCAGGATGCGGGCGAACATCCAGTCCACAAACGCCCCCGCCGGCTCCAGCGTGGCGACGCTCCATTTTTGGCGGCTTTCGCGGCTGGCGGCGTAGTCGGGACTGAGTTCCTGGACGTTGTTGCGGTCGAGGACGTTGCCAAAGCGGCGCGTGTACTCCGCGGCGGCGGCTTCGAGATCGGCGGCGAGTTCGGCGGCGAATTTGACTTCGATGCGGCGTTCTTCGAGGCTGAGACCGGGGTAGGGGGGATAGGCGAAGCCTTCGCAGACCTGTAGGACAGGCATTTTGCCTGTCTCGTGTGCTTCGGGCATTTTGCCCGAAGCTTCGGCAGCGGGCAGAATGCCTGAACCACTGGAATCAGGCAGGATGCCTGAGCTACAAGTCTTCTCCGCGATCTCGACCAGCAGCTCGCGTTCGCGTGCCTTGCGGACTTTTTCCGCCTCCATGAAGGGCTGCAAATACGCGACGCTCTGCTTCATGACGCGGGCGCTTTTCACCACCTGCGGCAGGAACATCTTGCCTGCGCCGAACAGATCGCCGACGACGCTCATGCCGTCCATGAGCGGGCCTTCGATGACGGACAGCGGCTTGCCGAGCTGCTCCAGCGCCTCGGCGGTGTCTTCGTTGATGAAATCGGTGATGCCTTTGAGCAGCGAGTGCTCCAGCCGCTTCGCCACCGGGGCTTCGCGCCAACTCAAGTCGATCTCGGCTTTTTTTGCGCTGCCGGCTTGGCCTTTGAACTGCTCGGCATAATCAACGAGAATCTCGGTGGCGCCGGGGTGGCGGTTGAGGATGACGTCCTCGACCTTCACGAGCATTTCCTGCGGGATTTCCTCGTACACTTCGAGCATCCCGGCGTTGACGATGCCCATGTCCATGCCCGCCTTGATGGCGTGGTAAAGGAACACGCTGTGCATGGCCTCGCGCACTTTGTTGTTGCCGCGGAAGCTGAAACTGACGTTGCTGACGCCGCCGCTGACTTTGGCGTGCGGGAGGTTTTCCTTGATCCAGCGCGTGGCGTTGATGAAGTCCACGGCGTAGTTGTTGTGCTCCTCGATGCCGGTGGCGACGGTGAGGATGTTCGGATCGAAAATGATGTCCTCGGGCGGGAAGCCGACCTCATCGACGAGGATGCGGTAAGCGCGCTCGCAGATGCGGATTTTGTCCTCGTAAGTCGCGGCTTGGCCTTGCTCGTCAAACGCCATCACCACGGCGGCGGCGCCGTATTGCTTGATCTTGCGGGCGCATTCCTTGAA
>CAZKMS010000077.1:0-8776 GCA_964553805.1 uncultured Verrucomicrobiaceae bacterium | reverse complement strand
TTGAGCGAATCGAAAATCGTCTCCACCAGCAGCGTGTCCACGCCACCGGCGATCAAGGCGCGGACTTGATGTTTGTAAGCCGACTTCACTTGGTCGAACGTGACGTAGCGGAAGCTCAGGTCGCTCAAGTCCGGGAACTGCGAGAGCGACACCGTGAGCGGCCCGATGGCGCCGGCGACATAGCGTTTGCGATTCGTCTGCTCGCCGACGATGTCAGCCCATTTGCGGCACTGCTTTGCCGACTCGAAATTGATCTCCCAGGCGAGGTCGTTGAGGAATTGGTCCTCGATGATGCCCTGAAAAAACTCCGGGTTCTTTTTGCCCTCCCGGAAGAACTCCGCCTGCGCGATGCTCGTGCCGGAAAAGGTGTTCGTCTCAATGATATCCGCTCCGGCTTCGAGGAACCGGCGGTGGATGTCCTCGATGACATCGGGCCTCGTCAGCGAGAGGATGTCGCCGTTGTTGAGCAAATCCTTCTCGTTCTTGAGGAAGCGATCCCCGCGGGCATCGGCTTCTTTGAGTCCATACTCGCGGATCGTCGTGCCCATCGCGCCGTCGAGCACCAGGACACGCTGGCGCATGGCGGCTTCGAGTTCGGGACGGCAATTCGGGCGGGGGGGCATGGTTAAGGTTAACGCTTCCCGTTCATTGGTCAAGTCACACATTAACGCATCATGATTTGTAAATATGTATTTAGCAAAAGCAGCGACATCCACATCATTCCCAAGTGCGTCCCCTCGCAATAAGCGATTTCAAATCATCCTGGGCCGCACGAGCACACGCAAGCGCGGGTTTCGCCGCGCAGACCTTCTGATCCGTCGGTCGAACGGTGCTTAGTTGCGGCTCGAGCCAACAGAATGGCATTGGCCTTATCTAATTTTCAGCGAGCACCACGACGCATCAGCCTCATTCATTAGACAACGGCAGATGTCGGTAAGGTTCACGGTCGTCACTGACAGCACCGGGGGCAACGCTTTACCCCAAGCTGCCGTTCTCAAGGGGCATGGCCGCTCATGCCTTCTTGTTCTTTTGAGCACTTTTTCCATTGGAAGCGCATGACATGCACCTTTCTGGAAGAAAGCATTGTCAGATCCGGTGGGGTTACCTACTATTGGCTTACATTACACCGAACTCATGAAGACACACGCAGCTCTAAAGGTTTTTACTGTAACAGCTACTGTGTTCTCAACAATGGTCTTCGGCGCGTCGATGGGAGTCTACAAGAATGTCCGCCTGCAGGGACCGGCAGCGGTTCCGGCCGCCTCGGCATGGAGTGGTGTGGATTTGGTCACGAGCAATGCCTTCAGATCGGCGACCGCTTTCAGCACTTCTCCCGCTTGGTCGCCGCCTGGCTACGCTGGAGACCCGATCTATGGCGCCACCATAGCGGGACCAAGCGGCACGACATGGGCCTTGCTGCCTGACATGGTTGGCAACCCCGCAGCGTTAGATGTGATCAGACTCCAGCAGCCAAACAACATCGCAGGCCCCTATGCGGTCACAGGACTGGCACTGTTTTCAAAGGTGAATTTTGCCGGCATCAGTTCAGACGACCGAATTACTCTTGAGACGGGCAACACCTTTGGCGGACTATTTTCCGACCAGACGTCAGCGGTTGGCGGCAGTGAAGAAATCAGGTGGGTGATTAAGGACGGCAGCAGTTATTATATATCAAGCGAGAGCACCACTTTTGGAAGTGCGGCGGCACCGGCGGCCGTGAACCAGCAACCTCGCAACTTAGCCTGGTTCAACTATGATCCTGCAACAAGCATTACAGCCATCGGCAGCGCCGCGACGCCTGCGTTCACTGACATCTCGTATGTGGGTTTCCGGTTGGAAGGGTTCCGCGCAGATGCAACGACGGGCGCTTTGAGGCTCGCGGCAACGCAATTGAGTTTCGGGGTGACGATCGGGTCAGAGCTTCCGGCGAGACTGATTCCGCTGCCCGTAGAGCAGACACGTATTCATGACGGGATGCTTGATGTGACCTTGGCGCCCTATTTTGCGGACAATTCCGGCGCCAGTGATGCGCGGCACGCCATTCAAAACGCTATCGATGATGCTTATGCGGCCAACTTGGTCGTCTATTTTCCCTCCGGCACTTACCGCTGTGACGGGTCGCTCTCCTGCATTCAGCCCAGGGGACCGAGTTCGCTCGGGCAGCGGAAGTTCGCCCACAAACTCGTGGGATCGACCGCCGGTTCGCGGCCTGTGCTCAAGCTGAGCGATGGCGCCGTGGTGAACTACACACACCCTCCAGGTGGCGGAGCCCCAGTGCCTGCGTTTCCCATCTTCCTGAGGTTTGCCTGGGTGGGCGACCAGAATAACGACACGGTGGAGGAAGAGTCTCCCAGCCGCCATTACTGCGCCACGCTTCGAGGGATAGACATCGACATGGGCAACAACCCGAATGTGTCGGCGCTTCGCATGCTGGGTGCGCAGTATTGTGTGATTGAGGACGTGTCCATTCAGGGCACGGCCTTTGCCTATGGCGTGGACGGCCTGCCTGGATCAGGCGGCAGCATCACCAACTTGAAAGTGACGGGGGGGAAAAATAGGCATTTTCCAGAATGAGTACCGGCCCACGCCGCTGCTCACGGGACTGGAATTGATTGGACAGTCGGAATACGGCATTAGAACCACGATTGTACGTGGTCCGACAGTTGTTGCCGGTTTTCGCATTGAAGGCCCTGTTTCACCAGCGCCAAGTTACCGGGCTGTTTCCTGCGAGTCCACCTTCGTTGGCGGCGGCGGGCTCAATCCATCTGTTGGTAATCTGGTCATGGAGGATGGCTCCATCGAAGTAGCCGGCGTTGCCGGAATGGCCATCTACAACCATGCGCAAGATGTCTATCTGCAGAACGTCTATGTGAAGGCTGCGACCATCATTGAGAGCGGTGTGGCAGCGCCCCCGAGTGATGCTCTTCCAGGCGATGCTGGCTCCTGGAAGCTGCTCCGCCGCTATGTGTTTCGCGTGGGTGCGGATCAGGGGCATTTCCTTGTCAACGGCTCCACGCAGGGGACTGCAGACAGCGACTCCAAAATTTACACCATGGCATCGGACGTCAGTGTGCCGCCAGATCTTGTGAGCCGGCATTTTTGGCCCGCCTCTTTTCCCTCCTGGGATGATGCGCAGCGGATCTCCATCACTGACTTCGGCGCTACTCGTGATGACGCAACGAATGACGATGCCTTGGCCATTCAAGCCGCGCTCAATGCCGTCGCGCAGGTGGGCGGACCGGATCAGGGCAAGACGGTTTTCATTCCACGCGGCCACTTTCATGTGAGGAGTGCCGTTCAAGTGCCTGCCGGGGCGAAATTGATCGGTGCTGGTGAGACGATTTCGATCCTGGAAGTGGATCGCTCCTGGGCGCCTGGCGTTGCCACCTCTGTGCTGAGCACGGTGGATGACCTGTCTGCCGAGGTTGCTTTTGCCCATTTTGGCATCGTGGGGAATGAGCCGACCTCGGCAGGTGGCGGTTTGCCGAACATGACAGCGCAACGACATTTGCGCTACGTTACCGTTCAGTCCGGGCGCATGATGTGGAGAAACCTGCAACTCGATCAAAGAGGGGGCTCGGGCACAGACAAGCAGGGGACAGAACCTCTTGTTCTTTTCACCAACAGCGCCGGAGGAAAGATTTTCAACCTGTGCCTGGACAACAATGGCTCGTCCTTTGCTGCTAATCACCCCCAGCCATCCCACCATTTACTCAGCGTGGCGGGCACATCGCGACCTTTGTCGTTTTATGATCCGTCCATCGAGCATCTCGACGAGGGCGGAGGCATGATATCGCTGTCGAACGTCCAGGATGCTCGATTTTATGCGCTAAAAATGGAGGGATCAGGGCGATTCCTTGATGGCAGTGACGTGGCGCATCTGCAAATCCTCGGAGGTTCAGGGAACTATGGGCAGCACGCCACGGCCATCATTCGCCTGCAAGGGCAATGCCCGGATGTGCGGATTGCTAATGTCGGGCGCCAACGCTCTGGAGGTGAGTCTCCTGGCGTGTGGTTGTCTGATGGAGCGGTTTCCCTCGCTGATGACAAACCCATCGCTCTGTTTGTGAAGGATGCTTCCCAGCTCCGGTTACTTGTGGGAGCATCCAACTTTGGCGTCGAGTCGCACGATGGCGGCTTGCATTCTTTTGGCGGCTCCTACCTTGGCAACAGTGCGGCGCAGACATTCACCATCGTGAACGATGGTTTTGCCACCTTGAGCGGTCTTGAGCTTACCAAGACCGGCCTCGATCCAGGTGACTTTTTGGAGTCGGCGCTCCCAGTCACAGAGCTCGCTCCGGGTGCAAGCACTTCTTTTACAATCACCTTCAACCCATCGGCTCTTGGCATACGGAGTGCGGCGTTTCATCTCGCCAGCAACGAAAGTGGCACAGCCAGCTCCTACGACATTCTAGTGACCGGACATGGCGACGTCCTGCCAACGCTGCAAAGCTGGAGGCAGTTCTACTTCGGAACGACCGGGAACAGCGGCAATGCGGCGGACAGTTTTGACTTTGACAAGGACGGTCTGGTGAACCTGATGGAGTGGGCCTGCGACTTGAATCCCACGACTGCCGGCCCCCTCTCTGTGACCTTGGTTCGCAATGGAGGGAACCTGGAGTTCACCTACACCCGCAGCGTGGCTGCGTTGAATGACGGAGCTATGTTCGAGGTGGAGTGGAGCGACACCATGCCCGGTCCTAGTCCTTGGAGCACTGCCAGTGTGACCTCAAACATCCTGTCCGACAATGGCACCATGCAGCAGGTGAGAGCCACACTGCCAGTTGGATCCAGCGGCAGGCGCTTTGTTCGGCTCAAGGTTACCAGGCCACCCTGAGATGCCTGGAAAACACAGATGCGAGATGGCAACTGCGGAGTGAGAGGCGCATGGTGCGGGCAGGGCTCACCTTCCGCCTCACTGGAACATGCTCATCATGCGTGAAGCGGCTTGGCGAACGGATGAAGGCGTATCCAGAGGAGTTTGCAGACCGCATCACTTCCACCCGCTGAGAGACAACCACCGGGGGGCGGTTGCTGCCACGATCATCACGGCTACAACAACAACCTGGATTGGACTCAATCATTCGGCCAGAGGACGGGCAAACTAAGTTAGGCTGATGAGGATGGGTTTCGGTTTGTCGTGTGGCATGGTGGCGCCCTATCAAACAAATGCAATGCTCTGCATCTTTTCGATTCATGGAGCGGGAGCACCACACCCTCCCCGCGCAGCGGGCTCTTCCTTGGATGGGAGGCGGCGCAGATTTCAAATGTTTTGACCTTTCTCATGCGGCTTCCCGGTCAAGGCGAGGCGATGATCTGGCAGAAGAAGCAGGATGCACATCTCGCTAGCGGGGTTGCCAGAACGGAAACGTTGACATCAGATCCGCCACCTCCTCGACACTCAACGCGCTCAAATCACCCTGCTCCGCCTGCACCACCCGCACACCAGGATTTTGCGGCGACCAGACACCGGAGTCTGTCGGCCCGAACAACAGCAGGCAGGACAGTCCGCAGGCGGCGGCGAGATGGCTGATGCCGCTGTCATGGCCGAGAAAGCACCCTCCCGCTGCGGCCTCCTCCCGCATCCGCTGAGCAAGCTCCGGCAGCGGCAAGGCACGCCAGTGTTCGCAAACCATCTGCTGCCAAGAATCCGAGCGCAATTCCGCCAGCATCCCGCACGCCTCCTCCGCCTCGCCCGTGACCACAATCAGCCTCGCTGCCGGCTCCGTCCTGCGCAGGTGGCTCACCACCTCATGCCAACGCTCCAAGGGCCAGTTTTTCGATGGTGAGCCACTGCCTGGATGCAGCAGGAAGGCCGGGCATGAAGTGCCGCGTGGAGAGACTGCCATGCGGCCGATCCATGGCGCCGGATCTTCCAGGAACAACGCCAGCTTTTCCAGGGGGCGCGCCAGTTGAACTGACGCAGGACCGGCATTGGGCTGCACGCGATGGGGGCACTCCACCAAGGTCTTGACGCCCAACCGCTCGAGATTGCCTCGAAAATACCCATCCGGGTCGAACAGGTAACTGACCACCAGATGGAAAGACCTCAGGTAATCCGCGACCGAATCCGCCACTGGCGCGCCTGGTGCGAAGAGCGGCGCCATCTCCTGGTGACCCAGACCCCGCACCGCATCGGCCAGTCCTGCGGTCACCGCCAAATTGGCAATGCCGGGATAACCCATCACTTCCAGGTGACAGCCCGGAATGCCCTCGCGCAGCAACCGGATCGCCGGCAGCGTCAGGATGAAATCGCCAATGGCGCCGCCGCGAATGACGAGGACGCGCGGCGCGCTCATGCGGCATCAATAGCTCACGATCGCAGCCACCAGCAGCAGCCCGCCGTAACCCACGCCGCCCAGGGAGGCCAGCTTCCAGCGGCCGGCGTTGGCCGTGGCCCAGCCGATCCAGTCGCGCATCAGGAACGGCATGCCCACAAAGAACATGCCGACGATGATCCAGGCGTAGGCGAGGATCGGCAGCAGCAACCGGCTCGTTTGCGGCTGTTGAAATGCGGAAGTCAGCACCGGCCCGGCGGCGAGCAGCATCAGGCAGCCAAGGGCGCGCACCGAGAGAAACTCCTTCACATACAAAAGGACCCCGACAAAACCCGCCGTCACGATGATCAGAAACCAGCGCCGCAGGTGAAAAAATTCGCCCATGTCCATGTGCTGCAGAATCATCATACCCCAGACGAAGCTGATGCCCAGCAGCGCCGCGCCCCAGCCGTAATTTCGCGGAAAGCCACGCAAAAAAGCCTGCACCTGAGCCGGCTTCAGCAGCGCCCACAGGTGCGCCGCCAGCAGCGCCAGACCCAGCACGATGCCGGTGCCTTTCATCGGCAAACCACCCTCCTGATCGAGGTGGTAAAGGTAACGGTAAAGGGATTCGAACATGTTGCGGGCGCGGATTCTGGCGCAGTTTTGCGGCCAGTGCAACCGGGCATCCGGGAGTTGCCAGACAGACGCGGCGCGTTCAGGATGCAGGCGATTTTCTCCATCATGACCCCGCTTCACCACCTCCGCGCCGGCATCATCGGCACCGGCTTCATCGCTCCAGTTCACATCGAGGCCCTCAAACGGCTCGGGATCACGGTCCAGGCCATCTGCGGCTCCACCACCAGCGCGCGCGCCTGCGGCGAGCAATGGGGCATCCCCGAAATTTACGGCGACTACGACTACGAGGCGATGCTGGCCAGTCCGAACATCGACGTCGTGCACATCACCTCGCCAAACAAGGTCCACGTCGAGCAGTCGCTGGCCGCGCTGGCCGCGGGCAAGCACGTCATCTGCGAAAAGCCGCTCGGCATGACCAGTGTGGAAACCGCCGAGGTCGTCGCGGCGGCGCGCAAATCGAAACGCGTGTTCGCGGTGAACTACATGTGCCGTTTCTTCCCCGCCGTGCTGCAAATGCGCGCGCTCCTTCAACGTGGCGACCTCGGCCGCATCATCCACGTGCAGGGCCATTTTTTCCAGGACTGGCTGCTGCATGAGACCGACTACAACTGGCGCCTGCTCGCCTCCGAAGGCGGCAAGCTGCGCGCTGTGGGCGACATCGGCACCCATTGGATCGACGCCGTCTCCTTCATCCTCGGCGCCAAGGCGCAAAAAGTGCTCGCCACGCTGGAGACCTTCCACAAGACCCGCCTGCGTCCGAAAGGCGAGGTCCAGACCTTTGCCAAGGTTGACCCCCGGAAGATGGAACCCTTCAAGGTGGACACAGAGGACTTCGCCAGCCTGCTGCTGCGGTTCGGCAAAGCGAAACACGGCTTTGCCGAGGGTGTGCATGCCAACTGCGCCGTGTCCCAGGTCGCCGCCGGCTGGAAGTGCAGCCTTTACCTCGGCATCTACGGCACCGAGGGCAGCGTGCAATGGGATTTGCAGCAGCCCAACGAGATCATTCTCGGCCGCCGCGACCAGCCCAATCAGATCCTGCAACGCAACACCCCCGGCTTTGACACCGATGTCGCCGGGTTCACCGACTATCCTGGCGGCCACGCCGAGGGCTTCTCCGATGCCCACAAGATGCACTACCGGGCGGTGTACGAGCACATCGCCGGCGGCGGGAAAACCCCGGCGCTTTTCGCGACGGCGGCGGACGGTCATCATGAGGTCGCCCTGTGCGAGGCGGTGCTGCGCAGCGCGAAATCGCAGCGGTGGGAGAAGGTGTGAGCGCCGGCCGGCCAGCAGCGTCAGTACTTGTCAGAAACGCCTTTTCGATTAGACTCTCTCATCATGGCAACGAGCCTGGAAGCGCCGGACCCGGGCTGGGACATCGAAGAGATGCGCCCGGATGTCTCCCATTTGGTCACCGAAGACGACACGCCCGTGGACAATCCCTTTTGCGAGAAACAGATGCGTCTGCTCACGCATCCTCTTTACGCCGCCTGGAATCCCGGCCAGCCCTTCGTCGTGATGGCGAACGTGGGCGTTTATTTCGCGCTGAACCGCCCGCCGATGGTGCCGGACACGCTGGTCAGCCTGGGCGTGTCAACCCCGGCCGGCGTCACGCCCAAGGAGCGCAAGGCTTACTTCCTCTGGCTCTACGGCAAGGCGCCGGACATCGTGGTGGAGATCGTCTCCAACAAGGAAGGCGGCGAGCTGGATCGCAAGATGGAAGGCTACGCTTGGTACCGGGTGCCTTATTATGTGGTCTTCGACCCGGATCTGCACATTCAAGACCGGAAATTGCGCTGCTACCGCTTGGTGGACAATGCTTATGAACCCATGAGCGAAAACCATTTCCCGAAGATCGGCCTGGGCGTGGTGGAATGGGA
>CAZKMS010000076.1:0-26297 GCA_964553805.1 uncultured Verrucomicrobiaceae bacterium | reverse complement strand
GATAGGCAACGCAACCTACTCCGAGGGAGTTGCCTCACTTCGACGAGGCGGTTGCTCTCTTGAATGAATCGCAAGATCTAGGGAAAATGGGGTCAGGCTGCAACTGGATGACACGCCATTCATGTCTGGCATCAACCTGCAACGCACAACCCCGGCGCGGCGGCAGGTGCTGACCTCGCCCGAGCCGCAGGATCTGTGGGTGGACATCCTGACTGGCATGGGACCGTTTTTCAGCCTGCTGGCGCGCACACCGGAGAATGTGGGATTTGAACTGAGGCGGCCGGGCCATAGGGTCAAAGCAGGCGCAAGCCGGCGGCCATGGCCGCGTTTACACGGTCTGTCCAACTGACCTGCCATGATTCCGCGCCTTCTCGTCCTCCTGCTGCTCGCCGTCACCACCCTTCCCGCTCGCGCTGAGCGGCCAAACATTCTCTTCATCATGGCCGATGACATGGGCTGGGGTCAGACCAGCTACTACAACCATCCCGTGCTGAAGACGCCGAACCTCGACGCCATGGCCGCGAACGGCCTGCGCTTCGACCGCTTTTACGCCGGCAACCCGGTCTGCTCGCCCACCCGCGCTGCCGTGCTCACCGGCCGCACCAATGACCGCGCGGGCGTGCTCAGCCACGGCTACGCGCTGCGGCTGCAGGAAAAGACCATCGCCCAAGCCCTGCAAAAGGCAGGCTACGCCACCGGCCACTTCGGCAAGTGGCATCTCAATGGCTTCAAGGGAGCCGGCGCGCCGGTGTTGAAGGAGGACCCGCGCAGCCCGGCCGCCTTCGGCTTCGACAGCTACGTCTCCGCCACCAATTTCATCGACATGGACCCGCTGCTCGGCCGCGACGGTGTGCCGGAAAAATTCGAGGGCGACTCCTCGGAGGTCGTGGTCGCCGAGGCGCTGAAGTTTGTCGAAAAACAGCACACCGCCGGCAAGCCCTTCTTCGCCATCCTTTGGTACGGCACCCCGCACTCGCCTTTCAAAGCCGACGACGCCGACAAGGCGCCCTTTGGATCGCTCGACGAAGCCTCCGCGCATCATCACGGCGAACTCGTTGCCATGGACCGCAGCATCGGCACCCTGCGCCAGAAACTGCGCGATCTCGGCATCGCCGATGACACCCTGGTGGTCTTCAACAGCGACAACGGCGGCCTGCCCGAAATCAAGCCCAACACCACCGGCGGCCTGCGCGGCAACAAGGGCACCGTTTATGAGGGCGGCCTGCGCGTGCCCGGCATCATCGAGTGGCCCGCCGCCATCCAGCCGCGCGTGACCAAGCACCCCGCCTGCGTCATCGATCTTTTTCCCACCATCGCCGACATCATCGGCCTGCCCGCGGACAGTTTCATCCAACCTTTGGACGGCGTCAGCCTGAAGCCGCTTTTTGCCGGCGAGACCGGCCCGCGCGCCAAGCCCATCCCCTTCCGCTACGGAAAAAAAGTCGCGCTCACGGACAACAACATCAAAATTCTAAACAACAACTTTCCCGAGGGCAGCTATGAGTTGTACGACATCGAGGCCGACCCGCACGAGGAGCGGGACATCAGTGCCGGGAAGCCCGAACTCTTTGCCAAAATGAAGCAGGCCCTCATCGACGCCAACACCAGCATCGACGCCAGTTTCGCCGGCAAAGATTACCCTGAAGGCCGTGTCACGCCGCCTGATCCCGAGCCAGTCAACTGGCACGAAGCACCGTCCTACCAGCCCTGGATCGCGCAGTGGAAAGGCTACTGGGCTTACGACCGCTACCTCAACGCGCCACCCGCCACCGCCAAGAAGGCGGGCAAAGGCGGCAAAAAAGCGAAGAAGGGTGGGGATTAAGCCAGCGCCACCACCACATCCCCGTTGGGAAAGGTGCCGTGCATCGGCCGGCGCAGCACATGCAGCTCCGGGCGCACCATGCCGTGCGTTTGCCGCCACTTGACCTTGCTGGAGGCCAGACCCGGCGACTCCTCCCAGCCGCCGCCCATTTCTGCACGGCTGCCCTGCATGTAGAGCGTGTGGTCAAAACGCTCCTCGTCATGCACCTTGCCATCGTGGATGTGCAGCGTCGGGAAGAACAGCTTCTTCGGATCCGCGCTCGGAAAGGAAAACGCCATCGGATGCGCCTCCCCCTTGCCCTTCTTGAGCTTGAACACCGCGAACCCGTAGTCCGCGTAGCCCGGCAATTCGTCCCACACTTGGTCCGGCAGCCGGAACCGCTCGTCCAGCCGGTGAAAATCCGCGATGCCCGGCACGAAGCTCGCCTCAAACGCCCCGACCGCGATCACGGGAAGGCGCACGGCAGCACGGTCGGGAGCGCTCCCAAAAGGATCGTTCCCAGAGGAGAAATACTGCGGCATCGGATAGAGAGCGTGCAGGTCCGCGAAGAACGCCGGGTACTTTGAGAGATCGAAGAACTGCATCGCCTTCTCCCCAGCCCCCTTCGCCACCGGCACCGGCAGGATCATCGCCAGATCCTCCGGTACCTCCACCGCCATCTGATACACCAGCACTTGATTGCCCCGTTGACCCATGCGGGCAAAAATCCGCGTGTTTTGCACCTCAGGAACAGGTATGGGACCGGAAAAGCAGCACATGCGGACAGGTTAGCAAGTTTGTGCCTGAGGTGTCGAGACAAACCAGCGACGGTGGATGCTTCGGATTGACCGTAAGAGTGCAGCACGCAACCCGCGCTGCTTTCCGGAATTGCAGTGGACGCGCATCGGTTCCTTTTGTCGTTTTCTGGATGCAAGCCGGTCCGGCTTCCGCCACTGTCCCAGTGCTCCCGCATGACGACCCCCGCTGCTGTTTTGGATTTGCCAGATCGTGTCCGCAAGCGCGTGGCAGTGCTGGGGCATCACTTGGCGTTGTGGTCGGAGGCGCTCGGCAGTCTGCGCGGGCGTGTGGAGAAAGGCAGGCTGCCGGAGCCACTGGCGGCGCATGCGCGGGTTGCCTTTGATCGGATCACGCAGGAGCTGTCAGCGGCGGCGTTGAGCGTGAACCTGCACTGCCCCGACGAGGCGCCGGAGGACTGGACCGTCTCTGAATCAGGCGCTCCAACCAGTGTCAGTCCGTCCGCCCGCGCGTTGCTGCATTTGCCCGGTTTGCGCCGGGTCTGGGCAGGCTGGCTGCGGGCCAGTGTGCTGGCCGATCTCATCCAGCGCCTGCCGCGCGCCTGGGTGGTGGATCACGCCGGGCTGCCGCCGCAGGCCGCCATCGCCGGTCTGGGCATCGCTGCTTGGAGCGATTTTGCACGCCTGCGCGCCAGCGGTCGCGCCTTCCGCGTTTGGGTTGAACAAGCAACCCTCGACCTGGATGCGGACACCGATGCCACCCTCTGGCGGCAAACCGCCCAGCGCCTCGCCACGGCACCTCCCGGCAGCGCCCTCATCAGCGAACTGCCGGCCGCGTCCGGTGCGGCTCTCAGTGCCGCTTATGTCCAGCAAAACAATCGCTGGGAGATGCTGTCGCTGCGTGCGGTGGATTGACTTTTTTCTCACTTCAGCGGCGAGAAATCCACTGGCTTCAGGTAGATGCTGCGCACGCCGTCCGGCTGCGGGATGGTGAGCGAGCCGCCGTTAGCCCCTTCGGAGGCGGCTTTGGCGGCGATCCACTCCGGGTCGGCACGGAAATCGGTGAAGGACTGCAGCCCGGCGTCTTCGCTGGCGTGGGCCAGCACGTAGATCAGTTTGGTTTCCGCGCCTTTGTCCGCGTCCACCGGCACCCAGTAGCCGATGTGGCTCATGCCGTGGCGGCTGAAGAGCTTCATGGTGTGGTTGCGGAAGCGCTCATGCAGCGGCGCCAGCTTGCCCGGATGTGTCTCGTAAATGCGCAGCTCAAAGGTGCGCTCCGGCCGTTCGCCGGCGGCCTCCACCGGCGGCGAGTAGTCCGTCGTTTTCATGAAGATCGATTCCGGCGGCTGGCGCAGGATTTTGCCGTTGGCCTCGCTGGCTTGGCGCGCGGCCTGCCAATCGGGATCCTTGCCGAACGCGGCGAAGGAGGCCTTGGCGGCGTCCCGGCTGGGGTGTTTCAAAATGTAGATCAGCGTGTCCTCGGCGCCGTCCTCCGGTTTCGTCGGCACCCAGTAGCCGATGTTTGTGATGCCATGCTTCTCGAACAGCTTGCAGGTGTGGTCGCGAAAGCGCGCCAGCAGGTCCGGCAGCTTGCCGGGGTTGCAGCGGTAAATGCGCAGCTCATAGATGGTTTCCGCGTCATCGGCGGCGGCGGCGGGCGCGGCCCAAAAGGCCAGCAGGGCGAGGAGCAGGAGAGGCAGCGTTTTCATGGTCTGGTTGGGTGAATGGGAGACGGTGAAACCAGCGGAAGCCGCGCTGGCGTGAGGGAAAAAGCCCGTCAGGCGGCGGCCTCGGCTTCGAGCTTCAGTTCGGGACGCTTTTCCAGCACCGCGCTGATGCCGCTGAAGCCGCCTTCTTTTTGCATCTGAAACATGCGCAGGTAGAGCGCCACGTTCTTTTCCGGATAGGCGGCCAGCAGGGCGGAGACCGCGGCTTCGGCTTTGGCCTCGTCAATGTCCTCCGGCAGGTCCTCCACCTCGCCCTCGCCATTGTGCGCGATGCCCGCCGCGTCGAGGAAGGTCACCAGCATCTTCGACTGGCCTTTGAGCAGCCAGATTTGCAGAATTTGCGCCGTCACGTCCTCGTTGCCGCGCAGGCGCAACTGGTCCATCAGCCAGGCCGACTGTTCCGTTTTGCTTTTGCTTTGGATGAAGACGGGTCGCAAGCGGCGCGCCGCCGCCAGGTTTTGGATCACCGCGCGGTAAGCCGGGCGCTGGTCGTTTTGCAGGTAGGCGATGATTTCCTGGCGCAGGTCGGGGCCGATGGCTTGCAGCAATTGGATGGCGGTCATTGAGCGGGGGAAAGGGGCGTGCGGTTGCGGGCTTGGCCCGGCCCGGTATCACCGCCACCGCCGCCCTGCAAGGATTTTCCAGCCCACTCCGGCAGGCTGGCGCTCTCCTCCGGCCAGGTGATCTGCTGCTCAAAGGGAAACATTGGCCGCCGCCGGTGATGAAAGGGCAGTTGGGTCAGGTCCGCGCAGGTCACCCCCGGCGTGTTCACCGGGATGATGCGGTCCACCAACGGCCCGTAAGCCGCTTGCGGCGCGATCACCCCCTTCGCCACGATCAGGTTGAAGGCGCGCGGGTCCAGCCCGCAACTCCGCAGTTGCTCCTGGCTGAAGGGCGGCATCCGCCGGCTCGTCAGCATCAGCGTGATGCCCCGCCGCGTGCGCACCACCGCCGTCGGCCCCTGATTGAAATCCTGGTAGCCGCCGTGGCTCGCCGCCTGGTCCTGAAAATGCCCGTCGTGCAGGCTCAGCACCTCGCACTCCGCCTCCAGCGGCTCCCCGTGCAGTCCGTCCGGCTCCCCGCCCAGGCACAGCCGCAGGCGCGCCCCCGCGCCCGCTTCCCGCGCCGCCGCCGCCGCTGCCGGATCGTGCAGGCAGACAAACGCCGACGCCATGCCCCGCCGGTGCAGTTGCCACAGCAGGATCGTCCCGTGCCCGGGTGATCCTCCTCCGATGTTGTCCCCCATGTCCAGCAGCAGCACCCGGCCCTCCATCTTTGCCGCCTCGTCCAGCGCCTCTTGCGGCTGCGTGAACGCGGGTTGAAAGCTCTGCCGCCGTCCCCAGACATCCAACGCAAAGCCGGCCGCCAGCCGCCGCGCCAGGTTCGCGTCCCCGTCCGTCACCACCACCACGGAGGTCCCCATCTCCACCACATCCGCGTAGGGGAAGCCGAGCAGCAGGCTCTGGCTCAGCACCCGTTCGTTCGCTTCCAGCATCATCGCCCACTCATAGAGGCCTTTCAGCGGCTGCTCGCTCGTGTTTTGGCACTGGATGTTGATCGCCAGCGGGGGAAACGCCGCCGCCTGGGTCGGGTGGACTTCCCCGCGCAGCGTGCGCGCCATCAGCCGCGCCGCACGGACACCGGTCTCCCGCTGATCCAGGTGCGGATTGGTCCGGTAGGCCAGCAGGGCATCCGTCACCGCCACCATGTCTTCAGACAGGTTCGCATGGGGGTCCAGCGTCGCGATCAACGGCACCCCGGGGCCGATCACTTTCCGCACCTGCCGCAGCCACCAGCCGTCCGCGTCCGGGTGATTTTCCGCCACCGTCGCCCCGTGCGGCGCCGCCAGCACCCCGTCCAGCGGCCCCGCCGCCCGCAGTGCCTCCAGCAGCTCCGCCACCAGCGCCTCGAACGCCTCCGCCTGGATCACCCCGAACGGGTAGGCCCGCGCCGCGAAGACCGGCACCGCCTCCATCCCCTCCGCCGCCAACCCTGCGAAGAAGCCGCCCACCTCGTGCGCCGCCGCCGCCAGCCGCTCCCGCACCGCCTCCCCGCGCAGCAGCAGATCCTCCTCAAAATGCCGCCGCGTTGTCTCCCCGTCGATGAACGTGTTCGATTCCTGCAGCAGTGCGACGATTCCCACTCGCATCGCGGTCAAAGGATTCCGTGTTTCGCAAACACCGCCGCCGCCGTCATGCCCGCGCGCAGGTCCTCCCGCACCGTGTTTTCCGCGTGCACCTTGTCCCAGGCCGCCTGCAGCACCTGGGCCTCCACCTCCCGCGGCACGATCACCACTCCGTCCTCATCGGCAAAAAGCACATCCCCGCTGCGGATCGTCACCCCCCCGATGGCCACCGCCTCATCCCGCGCCACCACCCGTTGCCGGTGCAGGCTGTCGTAGGGGCAGACCCCCGCCGCAAAAACCGGAAAGCCCAGCTCCCGCATCGCCGCCACATCCCGCACCGCCCCATCGATCAGCGCCCCCGCCGCCCCGCGGCCGCGCGCCGCCGTCGCCAGCAGCTCCCCCCAGATGCCCGAGCGCATCGAGCCGCCAGCCGCCGCCACCAGCACCTCATCCGCGTGCAAATCATCCACCGCCTCCAGTTCCAGCTTGTAGGGCTCCGGATCCTCGAAATCGATGTCCTCCCACAGCGTCGTTCGGCAGCGGCCCGCCAGTTTGGGGATTCCCGTGCGCGCCGTTAGCCCGCCCGCCAAGCATTGACCCCGGAAGCCCGCCGCGTCCAGCGCGTCGGCGATCACCGCGCTGTAGAGGTTTTCACGAATCTGTTGGAAACTGAACACCGCAAAAAAGCCCTCCTGGTTTTGACTTAAACTACACCCCCCCGGGTGCTGAACACCAGTCCAAACGTCCCACGTGGGAAAACTTTTGAGGATTTTTGGAGAAAAGGTTCATCCGGGAAATTGGTGAGGAACAGGCAGAGAGATGTGGCGAGGCATTGGGAGCTTGGGGGCAGCGGCGCGAGCAAGGACCGGCGCTTGCCAAAGTGCCAGGACGAGGGGCCGGATGTCCGGCATGGCAAGCCTGCCTCTTGGAACCGGAGGCTTGGCAAGCCTCCTTCCTTGCGCTTCGCCCTCCTGCCACCGAACGGAAAAAACGCACCCACTTTCCGGATGAATCGGAAAAAAACCGCCACAAAACATGACCTCCGGCGCAGCTCCGGACACCGCCCGCGGCGAGGCCTCTCTTTTAACCCCCGGCCTCCCCTACTGCAGCAACTGCAGCTTCGAAAAGCGCGGGCTGAATTCCGCCTCGGAGGTGCTGATCGCCGCCACGCCGGCTTGCAGCGTCAGCGGCCAGTCCGGCGGCACCGGTTTCGATTCCAGGGCAGACCACTTCAACCCGTCGGTGCTCACTGCCCCCAAAAATTGGTTTCCGCGCCGCTCCAGCCGCAAAAAGACCGGTCCGTCCCCCGGCAGTGCTTGGTCGCCCGTCATCCCGATGCGTTCCAGCTTCCCGCCTGCGCGGATCTCAAAGTTCGCGTAGGGTGCCGCCGCTTTCCCTTCGTGGTGGAGCACCGCGCGCGCCAGCGTCACCACATTCTTCGCATCCGCCAGCACCACCAGCGCCGCTCCGTTGTAGCCCGTCCGGCCCGTTTGCGTGGAGGCAGCCCCTGGTGTGAACCGGCCCTCCACCTTCACTTGCAGCGTGAAATCCCCACGCACCTCCTGCAGCACGCGCGGCGCGTTGACACGACCAATCTCCGCCGCCAGATCGTGCGCGCGCGCTCCCGGCACGTTGATCAGCAGCGTTCCATCGGCGAGGAAAAACTGGCAATCCCCGTCCGGGTCCGCCGCCTTTCCCCAGCCCGGCAGTTTGCGCTCAACCGCTTTTTTGTCCTTGGCCGCTCCCTTCACAGGCTCGCCGGCGGAACTGGCAGCCGGATTCAAAATGAGCAGAGCCAGCAAACAAAGCGAGAGCGATTTCATGGCGGCGGACGGGGTGGATGGTGAAACAAACGGGAGGGACAAATCCTGAAGAGGCCGATTGTAATGGAATGGCCCCGGTTGAGTCAAGCATGCAGTTGGAAAAGTGGGAGAAGGCGGCGCGGAGGCTTTCCCAGTTTTGGGCTGCAACGACAAGGGCGCCGCGCCCCCGCAGGTAGAGGCTGCGGCAAAACGCGCGCCAGCAGTTGCAAGCCCGCGCCATCGAACTCACTCGCCTCCCCCTCCCTGGCGCCGCGCCGCAAAGCGTCATGGCCAGTGTCTCGTTAGGAAGCCTGCACCAGAGCGGAAATCTTGGGCAAGAAAACAATCAATCCGATCACGGATGCCCCAATGGCAGCAAGCAGCACAGCACCAGCAGCCACATCCTTCGCTTGTCCGACGATTGGATGAAAATCCGTCGTCGTAGCATCACAGAGGAACTCGAAAGCGGTATTCATCGCCTCCGCAGTCCAGACAGAGGTAATAGCGAGGACGACCCAGCACCAATCAGCGGGTGAAAGCTGAAACCAGAACCCGACGCTGATCGTCAGCACAGTCGCCGCGGCATGAATCCATGCATTGTGCTGAGTTCGCAGCAGGTGCCCAATCCCTTGAAGCGCGAACTTGAAGCTTCGAATGCGACCCGTGAACTCAAATGGACGTTTCATAATAGTCTGCCCGCAACGTCTGAGGTGAGGCGCGGAGCGCCGCGGAGTTGCCTCCACCGTCTTGTGTGCCTAGGATTTGGTGAATTTGATGATTCCGTCAAAAACTCTTCGTGCTTCACGATACCACTCCTTATCAGCCTTCAATACTTCTTCTCTGTTCCTTCCCTCGAGTGATTCCACTCCATGCGAAGTCACGACCACCTTGAGATTCTTCTCATAGAGCGGATGCCATGACCGCACAACAATCTCCTCTTCTCCGTTCGTTATGGTGATCTCTATGTAACCTGAATCCGGACCATACAGGTTCTGCCTATCCTTCGGAAACACCTTCTTCGCTTCCTGCCAAAACTTGAGAATCTCAATGCGAGTAGCATCGTCTTTCGCGCTAACTGTTCCAATGTCCTTCGATTCACCCCGGGAAGAATGCTCAACTACCTTGATCGCAGGAGTGTCCGCCCACGATGCTGACAGAGCGGCGATCAAGAGAAAGGCGGTGATAATAGAGATCTTCATTTTCCGGCAGAACAGTGTCATTAGCGCATTCAAATATTAGCTATTTGGATATTTGAGGCGGATTTCTGGTGGGGATTTTGGGGGTTGGGGTTTGGTGTGTCAAGGGTTGGGGCGGGTTTGCTTGGGCTGGGGGGCTTTCAAGGAGATGAGATGATTGGGAAAGGTTGATGTGATATTTTCATTTTGATGCCGAAAAGGGGCAGCTTGCCGAACCGTTGGCGCTGAGCTGCTGGCGGCGGAGGCTTTCGCCCACTTTCACCAGGGCGGGATGCTTCTCTTTCATCCGCCCACCTGGGACGAGGGAGGCGTTTCGGGTGCTCTGGGAGTCTCAATAGCACCGTTGCGCGGGTCATTGCTCGTTTGTGCGCTGCTATTGTTTGTGTGGACGAGGTCGTTGCTTGCCTGTGCGGAGCCATTGTTTGGCCGTTTGTCTCAATTGCTTGGCTGCGCGGGGGCGTTGTTTGCAGGCGGGAAGCGGGTGGGGAGGCGCTCGCTGGCTTTTTGGAGCTTGGGCTGGGGGCGGGCCTGCCAGGCGGTGACGTCTTTTTGCAGGACTTCGATGGCTTTGTCGAGCTGGCGGTCGAGGCCGGTGGCGAGCTCGCCGGGCTGGGGCCAGAGGAGGTGGTCGGGCACGGCGCCGTTGAGTTCCATGTCGATGCCGCTTTGCAGGCCATACCAGCCGCGGTAAGGGAGGCGGAGGCTGCCGATGTCCATGATGCCGGCGCGGCCGGTGCTGATGACGCCGCCGGCAGTGGGCACGCCGACGAGTTGGCCGCGGCCGAGGAGCTTGACGGCATGGCTGAAGATCTCGGCGTTGCTGTAGCTGTTCTGGTTGCAGAGGACGGTGACGGGTTTTTCCCAGGTGGCATACACGGTGCGGTCCTGGGGGTAACCAGGGACGCTGCCGCCGCGCGGGATGGCGATGGCGTGGCGGGGCTGGGTGAGGGCGGTGAGGAGGTGGTCGGTGGTGGAGCCGCCGCCGTTTTCGCGGACGTCGATGACAAGGCCGTCGCGGCCGGCGCCGGCGGCGTAGAGGTCGGCCTGGAACTGGTGGAAGCTGGCGTCGTCCATGGCGCTGATGTGGAGGTAGCCGAGGGTGCCGCCGGAGAGCTCCTCGACGCGGGCGCGGTTTTCCTCGATCCACTGGCGGTAGAGCAGGCTGCGAGCGTCGGCGTAGGAGATGGGGCGGAGGGTGACGTCCCGCTCCTTGCCATCGGCGGCGCGGACGCGGAGGGAGATGTCGCGCTCGAGGGGGCCGCGCAGGACGGCGGCGGGATCGGTGCGGGGGTGGACGGGCAGGCCGTCAATGCGGAGGACGATCTCGCCGCGCTGGATGCGGCTGGCTTTGCGGGTGGCGGGGCCTTTGAAGATGACGTCGCGCACTTTCCAGCCGGGGCCGGTGTGGGCGGGGTCGAAGCGGAGGCCGAGGTGGGCGGTCTCCTCCTTCCAGTGGCGGCTGGAGGGGGCGGGGGCGCCGGTGAGGGTGTCGTTGAGGATGAAGCCGAGGTGGGAGCCATTCAACTCGCCGAGCATGAGGTGGACGAGGTCCTGGACGCTGCGCCAGTCGGCAGCGGTGGCGGCGGCGGGGCTGTATTTTTCCCGGACGGCGTCCCAGTCGCGGTTGCCGAGGCGGTCGTCATAATAGTGGTCGCGCATGACCTGCCAGCACTGGTCGAAGACGGCGCGCTGCTTGGCGGGGCGGTCGATGCTGTGGCGGGCGGTGAAGGGGCGGGTGGTGAGGCTGCCTTTGGCGCTGAGACTGGCGGGGCGGCCTTCGGGGGTGAGGCCGGTGATCTGGTCGCCCTCCTTGAGCCAGACGGGGGCGCTGAGGGTGGTGGAGGAGAGGAGCTTGGGCTTGGAGTCATCCGGCGGCTCAATGGTGTAAGTGCCGCGGCGGCCGTCCACAGTGGCGCTGAAGGCGAGCTTTTTGGAGTCGGGGGACCAGGCGAGGGCGGACTCGCTGGTGTTGGGGATGGCGACGCGGTGGACGCGCTCGTGGATGGCGTCGAAGTCGATGGTGGTTTTGTTCTTGGTTCCTGGTTCTTGATTCTTGGTTGCTGGTTCTTGGTTTTTGGTTGGGGGGGCTGGAGTCTTGGTGGGAGGTTGAGTAGGAGGGGGTTGAGTAGGAGTAGGAGATTGGGCGGGTTGGTCGGTGGGGGTGGGGGCGCCGGGCGGGTTGGCGGGCGTGGGCTCGGCTGGGGGATCGGGTTTTTTGAATTTGGCGAGGGCTTTGATGAGCGTGCGCTCGCGTTTGCTTTGCTCGTCGTCCTCGGCGCGCAGCCAGACGTAGTGGATGTCGATCTCGTCGTTGTCGCGGCGGCCGGTCCAGGCGATTTTTTTGCCGTCGGGGGACCAGACGGGGGCGTGGTCGTTGTCGGGATGGCGGGAGAGGTTGAAGGCGGGGCGGGAGCCGTCGAGGGGGAGGAGCCAGATGTCGCTGTTGAACCACTCGTCGTTCTGCGCGTAAACGATCCAGAGGCTGTCGGGGGAGAAGTCGTAGCTGGGGGCGTCCCAATGCGTGAAGAGGCGGCGCGGTTTGCTGCCGTCGGCTTCGGCCAGCCAGAGGTCGCCGCGCTCCTTGACGTAGGCGAGCTTTTTGCCGTCGGGGGTGAAGCGCAGGCGAGACTCGGCGGCGGGATCATCGGTTATGCGGGTGAGGGTGAATGTGGCGTTTTGCCACCAGGGCTTGGCGGCTTCGGCGGGCGTGGCTTTCCAGATGTCGGTCTGGCCACCGGTGTCGCTGACGAACCAGAGGCTTTTGCCGTCGGGGGCGAAGGTGAGGCCGCGCTCCTCCTCAGCGGTGGTGGTGACGCGGCGGGGCTCGCGCAATTCGGTGTCCATGACCCAGACGTCGCCGCCGGCGATGAAGGCGATTTGCAGGCCATCGCGGGTGTGGGCGGCCTCGGTGGCGGAGGTGAGCAGGGGGCGGTCGATGGTGGCGGGGGCGTCGTCGGGGAAGGCGCGGATGTCGATTTTCTCTGGCTCTTTTTTGCTGCCGGGCTGCCAGCGGTAGAGGTCAAAACGGTGGCGGAAGACGAGGGTGCGGCCGTCGCGGGAGAGACTGGGGAAGACGACGGAGTCGCCCTGGAAGCGGGTGATCTGGCGGTCCTTGGCGGAGGCGAGGTCGTGATGCCAGAGGTTGAAGGTGCCGTCGCGGTTGCTGACGTGGTAGTAACCTGAGCCGTCGGGCAGCCAGAGCGGCCAGCGGCACTCGGCGGGCTCGGCTTTGAGCTGCTTGAAGCTGGACTGGGCGCGGTCGAAGAGCCAGATCTGCCCGGCGCGGCTGCCCTGGTAACCCTGCCGCCACCAGGCCTCGCCCTCGCGGATGAAGAGCAGGCGCTGGCCGTCGGCGGAGACGCTGGGCTCGTAGGCGTAGTCGTCAAAGAGCGTGGCGGGGGCGAGCCCGCCGCGCAGGTCAAGCAGGGCGAGGCGGCTGGCGCGCGCGCCGCGCATCCAGGAGTGGTCGCGGTTGATGGCGAGCAGGAGCTGGTCGCTGTCCGGCATCCAGGCGAGCAGGTCGTGGCCTTCGCTGTGGCGGGTGAGCTGGCGGGCGTCGCCGCCGCGGGCAGGCATGACGAAAACCTGGCGCGTGCCGGCGTCGCGGGTGCTGATGAAAGCGAGGCGCTTGCCGTCGGGGGAAAAGACGGGCTGGGACTCCTCCGCGCTGTGCTGGGTGAGGCGGCGGGCGCGGCCGCCCTCGACAGGCACGGTCCACAGGTCGCCACGCCAGGCAAAGGCCAGGGTGGCGCCGTCCGGTGAGAGCGCGGTGTCACGGGCGAGCTGGACGCTCTCGGCCTGAGCAACGGTGCCGAGGCTGAGCAGGACGAGGAGGTGAAGGGCGGGCTTCATGGCGGGAGGTACTAAGCGCGGAGTGGCGGCGGCTTTGCGGGAGAACAGCAGATTGGAAATGGGAGGGAATGAATAGGCGCGAGGCAAAGACGTCGAAGGCGGGGTATGAATGGGACGACTTTGAATTTTTTGCTGCTGGGGTTTCTGCTGGTGCTGCAGCCGACGCCGGCTTCGGAGGCGGAAAAGAAGACGGTGGCGCTGCCGGGCACCCTGCCGCGCACGGTCGAGGTGGCGCGGGATGGCAGCGGGCGGCTGGTGCGGCGGTCGGAGTTGTCGGCGGGGGAGGTGGTCACACGGGACGCCAGCGGCAGGCTGCTGGCGCGGTCGGACACGCGGGGTGACCGCACAACCCACCGGGATGCGAGCGGCCGTCTGCTGGGCACGACAACGAGCAGCAGCCCAGGCCGCGAGGTGACGTGCGATGCGGGCGGCCGTTTGCAAACGACGGCGACGACCAATGCGGGCGGTGACGTGATGACCTTTCGCGATGCTTCGGGTCGAATCCTCGGCACGAAGACCACCAGCGGCAGTGGCGCGGTGATGTACCGGGACACGAGCGGCCGCCTGACGGGGCCGGATTTCAAGTGAGCGGGTTCAGTCGGGCAGGGGCAGCGGGTCGCCCATGCCACGCAAAGCCACGCGCAGGCGCGCGGCCAGGGTTTGGACGCGGGTTTGCTGTGCGGGCTCCGCGGAAAGGTCGCGCAGCTCGTGCGGATCGTTTTGCAGATCGAACAACTGGCGGCGGCCGGCCTGCGGATACTCGATCCATTTCCAACGCGCATCGCAAATCATGCGCTGGGCGCCGGTGAAGGCGCCGATGACAAACGGATGCAGCTCCGCGACTTCTCCGCGCAGCAACGGCAGCAGGCTGCGGGCTTGAACGCTGTCGGGCACGGGAATCGCGCACAGTTCGCAGAGGGTGGGGTAAAGATCGCGCAGGTGGCAGAGCGCGGCGGATTCGAAAGCGCCCGGCACGCCGGGGCCGGCCAGCACGAGCGGCGAGCGGATGCTGTGCTCGTATTGGTTTTGCTTGCCCATCAAGCCGTGCGCTCCCATGGCGAGCCCCTGGTCGCTGGTGAAAATGACGATCGTATCCTGGCGCAGGCCGAGGCGGTCGAGCGCGGCGAGCAGGCGGCCGAGCTGGTCGTCGAGATCGCGCACAAGCGCGTGGTAAACGGCGAGTTCGGCGCGCACCTGCGCGGGGTCGAGCGGACGCGGGATGAGGGTCTCGTCGCGGCCGTTGAGATTGCCGTGATCAAAGGGATGCTGCGGGGCGAAGTTGGGCGGCAGCGGGACCCTGCCACCGATGCGCGCGGCGTCGTAGCCTTCCGGCCAGAGACGGGGATCGTGCGGGGCGGTGAAGTTGACGTGGAGGAAAAACGGTTTGGCCGGGTCGCGCAGGCTTTCGAGCACCTCCAGCGCGCCATCAGCGATGTGGCGGCTGGTGGCCGGGGTGAGGCCGATGCCAAGCTCGCGCGCGGCGCTGCCGTCCGCGTTTTTGAAGGTCCAGCCGCGGTAACCGGTGAGCGGCAGGCCGCGCGCGTCTTTTTCCGGCAGCGGCGCATCACGCGCGCCACCGCTGGAGAAATGGCGGTGCACGCGGGCGTAACCGTGGTCGCGCGGCTGGCCGCTGACATGCCACTTGCCAAGGTGCCAAGTCTCATAACCGGCGGCGGCGAAGGCGGCGGGCAATGGCGTGTGAGCGGGATCGACGCCAGAGGCGGGGTAGTTTTTCAGCGCGGTGAAAGCCGGCCGGCCGGTGAGCATCTCGGCGCGGCTGGCGAAGCAGATGGGATAACCGGCGTAGGCACGGGTGAGGCGCGCACCGGAGGCGGCGAGACGATCCAGGTGCGGCAGCGCCGCGCCAGGCAGCTCGGGACGCTGGTCATCGGTGACGATGAAGAGCACGTTCGGCGCGGCGGTGGCGTGCCAAGCGAGCAGCAACGCCGGCAGGGCACGTGTCAGAGAGGCGGGCATGAAAAACTATCCGCCCGAGCCGCTGTGATCTTTCAGAGGGTCGCGTGGCAGCGGTTTTCAACCACTGGCTGGCCCTGCGGGATCAGCGGTTAAAAACCGCTGCCACTCACTCCGCGAGATTGGGACTCTCGCTTGGGGCCCGGGTCACCGTGACTTCGATTTCGGCCTCCTGCCGTTTGAACAATTGCACATGCACGCCCTTCTCGCACGGGACGATCCCGAGGTTGCCGGTTTTGCCTGCGTTTGCGTCTTCGCAGATTCGTTTCCATTTCTCGTGCCAGTGGTCCTGCTGCCCAAAATCGATGGGCTCCCCATTGAGAGTCACGATTGACTGCCTTTTCTGTCTCAATGCCTCGGACAGCCGAATCTGATTTGGCAAATTCAACAACAAGATTCGGCTGTCACGCACCCGGCCCGGGCTGAATTCCAGCCAATCCATCACTTCCTGCTGAGGCGCCACGAAGCTCACCCGCACTTGGCGCGGCCAGACAATCCCCATCAAGTACGATTTCATTTCCCGCGCTCCTGCCGGCAGTTCCCCCAGGCCGCCCTCGTCCTGAACCAGCCGCCAGCGGCGCTCGGTGACGGTTCCAGGTCCCTGCTCGTCCGCCGGAGTCGGCTGCTGCTGACGGGCCTGCAGGTGGGACGCTTTGGTGGTCAGAGCTGCAACTGCCGCTTTGAGGTCGAAGTGGATTACCGATCTCACGCCGTCTCGTTCCAGGATCACACGAGTTTCGGCACGATTTCTGGAAGGGTGAACTTCCACGACGTGGAAATCATCATGCGTTTCACCTTCTTTGATATTGACCAGCTCAAGCGTTTGCTTGTGGCGCAGGCTGATTTGATAAGGCGACGACCCCGATTTGCTGATGCCCTGCAACTGCCACGTTTGATTCAAATCCTCGTTTGCAGAGCCGGTCTGGCTGGTGGTTTTGTCCTTGCCGGTTTCGCTCGTTTCCTCAACCGGCGCTCCAGTCTGCAGCCACGCTTCCACGATTTTCTTCGCCACGGGCGCGGCCATGCCGCCACCGGACACTCTTTGTTCGGGCCGGCCTTCGAGCACGACGGCGAAGGCCACTCTCGGATTTTCCACCGGCGCAAAGCCGATGACATTCGCCAAGTTTTGTTGCTGATTGAATTTCCACTGAGCGGTTCCGGTCATCATGGCGATGCTGACCTGCTCGCTGGCACCGCGCGCGCTAGCCGTTCCCGGCACGTCGCAGCGCAGCGCGCGATGCAGGCGATCCCAGTCCTCCTTGCTCACTCCCAGATCGACGGCGGGCTTGCCTGTGTCACCCTTGACCAGCACGGGTCCAGGCGCCTTGCCCCGGCTTGCAATCAAGGCTGCCAGACGCGCCAATTGCACCGGCGTCGCCAGTGTTTCTCCTTGTCCTATCGAGGAATTGGCGATCTCGCCTCCCGACAAGGTCCTGCCCTGCCGTTTCTCGGAGAGCGGAAACGTGTAAATGTTGCCAGGCGCCTCCGCCTGCAACGGCAGCCCGGTTTTTTCTGCGAACCCCAGCTTGGCTGCCATTGCCGCGAGCGGTTCATGCCCCAGCTTCAGCGCCAGTTGGTAAAAATAGACGTTGTGGCGGCGAACGATGGCACGCTCAAGGTCGAACTCGCCCATGTCGGTTTTGCTCCAGTTGTGGAAGGTGCGGTCGCCGATTTTCAAGGATGGCTCGCAGTGAAAAACCGCGTCGCCCTGTCCTGCTGCCATGGCCGCGAGTGCGGTGACCAGTGAGAAGCTCAACCCCGGAGGATACTGGGCGAACGTGGCCCTGGGAAGGATTGGCTTTCCAGGATCATCACGCCACTTTTCATAGACCTCCGGCTCGAGCCGTGGAATCCAGTCATTCAAATCGTAGCCCGGCCAGGAAACGAGCGCCAGCAGCTCGCCTGTGGCCACCTCCATCAGCACCAGCGCGCCGTTTTGTTTGGAGGCTTGCAGTTCCTCCTGCGCTTGCTGCTGCAAACGCGTGTCGAGGGTGAGTCGCACTTCCGTGCCCTTGGACAGCTCGTCATCAGAGGACTTCTCAATGCCATCGCCTCCTTCAATCACTCCGGCCTTGGCTTGGTTGGTGATGACGTACCCCACCACATGTGCCGCCAGCTCCCGCTGCGGATACACCCGCAATCCATCGGCGCCCGTCTCCGCCAGCACCACACCGTGGCGATCCACGATCTTGCCGCGTGCTTTGGCGTCCTCCACCGCGTGCAGCACGGCCAGCGGCAGCGCCACGGTCAAACCGAGTGTGACCCACAGCAGCCGCCAGCCGCGGCTGGCGCCGGCGCGGGAGCATTTGCTGTCGAGAATGGCCTCCAGGCGCTGCTCCACCGGTCCTGGCCGTGCCATCGCCAGGGCGCCCAGCGCCAAACCGGAGCCGGGACGCCGCTGGCGGCTGAGGTCGAGCAGCACCTGCGCGTAGTCGCTGGCGCGCACGCCGTAGCGCAGCACCGTGTCATCGCAGGCGCGCTCCTGGTCGGCGCGCAAGCGGCGCAGGGCCAGCCAGGCCAGGGGATTGAACCAGTGCAGCGCCCGCGCCAACTGGCCCAGCCACAGGGCCAGGGGATCGCGCCGCGCCAGATGCGCCAGCTCATGCAGCAGCACCGCGCGCCGTTTCGCTGGCGGCCAGTTTTCAAAACCCGCCGGCAGCAGCAGGCAGGGCCGCCGGACACCCCACACCATGGGCATCGCGTCCGCCGCGCCAAGGATGAGTTGGGGTGGTTGACGCAGGCCCAATTCGCGCGTCACTTCACGAAGCAGCGAGGGTTCCGGTTCAGCGTGACGTGGGGTCTGCGGCACCCGCGCGCTTGCTTTTCCCAAACGCAGACGACGCAGCCGCCAGTGGGTGAACCCCAATCTTCCGAGTCCCGTTGTCACACCGAGCAACCAAAGCGCGGGCAGCCAGGCTGCGAGCGCCCCCCAATTCACACGCGGCGTTTCCTGCGCGGAAGCGGGCGGTGAAATGGGCGCGGACAACGGCGGTGGCACCTCCGGCACAGCGAAGGTGATGGGCGGTCTTTCCGCTTGGGCAGGAGCCGGCAAAGCGGCTTCACCGGGTTCCGCCTCCAGTTCTGCGAAGCTTTCGACTGGCGGCAATGCCATTTCCGTCGCCAGCTTGGGCAGCACCCGCCAAGCCGGTCCCCAACCGAGCAGCGGCGGCAGCAGCAGCAGACCCGTCATGACCGCCAGCCACAGGCCATAGCGTTGGCCGGCCGAAACGCGGCGCAGCAGCAGGCCCAGAACCAGCGCCAACCCGAGCAGCACCGCGCCGCGCAGTGCCAGACTGCCAAGCCAATCGAGAGACAGCCAGCCGTTCATCACCGGCCCTCCTTTCTCGTCTGCTCGATGAGTTCTTGCATCCGCGCCGCCTGCTCGCGGGTCAGCGCCGCGTCCTTGCGCGCCAGGTGCGCGGCCAGCGCCTCATCCACGGCGCCGCCGAAAAAGGTGTCGAGCACATGCCGCAGCGCGTTGAGACCGGCGCGGGCCTTGGATTGCGCCGGCGCATAAATCACCTCACGGCTCTCTTTGCCGAGGCGCTTCACGTGTCCCTTTTCCTCCAGGATGTGCAGCAGGCGGCGCACCGCCATGTCGGTGGGAGGATCAGGGAGACGGCCGCGCACCAGGGTCACCGTGGCGCTGTTCTCAGCGTGCAGGATGTCAAGGATTTGGCGCTCACGGCGGGACAGGGGAGGGGGCGCGGATTTCATCTTCGCTAAAAAAATAACGAAAATGGGCTGGGCGGTCAATCCTCAAACAATAAATTTTTAACGGCAGCAGGGGGTGGGAGCGGTGGCGGCGGACGAAAGCAAGGCGGCTGCGCCGCATCCGGGCGCCAGCAGGGCTGGCTTGGGGAAAGCGGCAGCAGGGCTGCGCGCAGTCCAGGGGCTTCGCTCCAAAGACAGCAGATTATCAGACAGCAGACATGAGCCTCCGCACCGGCGGGTTGTGGCATTGCTCTGGCGTCTGACCGTCTGCTGTCTGGCATCTCAAGTCCTTCACTCAAAAAGTGAGCTGGCAACTCTGCCGGGCAAGTCCGTTCCATCACCCTTTTCCTGCCTTCGGGTTTTCCTGATTCACGAATTGAGGGTCACTCGGAGAGGGAGGGCTGCTTTTTCGCGCGGGTGACGAGTTCGCGGATGATTTGATCCACGCTGATGCCCTCGGCCTCGGCGTGGAAGGTGGGGACGATGCGGTGGCGCAGGGCGGGGGCGGCGAGGGCTTCGATGTCGTCGGTGGTGACGTGGGTGCGGCCTTGCAGGAGGGCGCGGACCTTGCCGGCGAGCACGAGCTGCTGACTGGCGCGCGGCCCGGCGCCCCAGGACAGCATCTCCTTCACGTAGGCGCTGGCGCCCGGCTCGTTCGGGCGGGTGGAGCGCACGAGGTCGAGCACAAAATCGACGACGTGATCAGGCACCGGCACCTTGCGCACGAGCGCCTGCGCGGCCTGCAACTCCTCGGCCGTGAGCACCGGCTCGACCGCGCCGGTCTCGCTGCCGGTGGTGCGAGCGACGATCTCGCGCTCATCCTCACGGCTGGGGTATTCGACCCGTATGAGGAAGAGGAAGCGGTCTTTTTGCGCCTCGGGCAGCGGGTAGGTGCCCTCCTGCTCGATCGGGTTCTGGGTGGCGAGCACGAAAAAAGGCTTCGGTAGGGCGAAGGTGTCCTGGCCGACGGTGACGCTTTTTTCCTGCATCGCTTCCAGCAGGGCGGCCTGGGTTTTCGGCGGCGTGCGGTTGATTTCGTCGGCGAGGATGATTTGGGAAAAGACGGGCCCGGGCTGGAAGAGCAGCTTGCGGCGGCCGGTTTCGGCGTCCTCCTGGATGATCTCGGTGCCGGTGATGTCGGCGGGCATCAAGTCAGGCGTGAACTGGATGCGGCGGAAGCTGAGATGCATGGCGTCCGCCAGGGTTTTCACCAGCAGGGTTTTGGCTAGGCCGGGCACGCCTTCCAGCAGGCTGTGGCCGCCGGCGGCGATGGCGATGAAGACCTGCTCGATGACCTCATCCTGGCCGACGATGCGGCGGGCAAGGGCGGCTTTCAATCTGTGGTAGCCTTCGACGAAGGCGGCGGCATCGGCGGTGTCAGACATGGGGGTGGGACGGTAGGATGGGGCAATCATCTTGATTGCCCGCGCAAGCAAGATGCTTGCGCCACTTTATGCGAAATTCAGCAGGATCTTGCCGGCGCGGCTGGACTCGGCAGCGCGGGCAAGGGCGCGGGTGGCTTCGCGGAAGGGCACGATCTCTTCGACCTGCAGGCGCAGCTCGCCGTTGGTCATCATTTCCGCCAGCGGTTCGAGACCCTCGTAGAGCTTGGTGGAGCCAGCCTGCTCGAGCCAGCGGGTGACCCACAGGCCGCGCAGGTGCAGGTCTTTGAAAATGAGGAAACCGTTCGGCACCTTCAGTGGCTTCAAACTCATGGCGCCGTAGGTGACCAGCGTGCCGCCGGGGGCGAGCAGGTCCATCAAGCGGAGGGCGCTGTCGCCGCTGACCGCGTTGGCGGCGAGCTGGACTTTGTCCTTGCCCAGGTGATCACGCGCGGCGGCGAGGCCGTCGGCGTCATCAAGGAAAACGGCATCGGCGCCGAGCGCGGTCAATTCCATGATCAACTCGGGCCGGCGCACGAAACTGAGCGTGCGGATGCCCTGTTTTTTGGCGATCTGGATGAGGGCGCGGCCGACGGCGGAGTTGCCGGCGTTTTGCGCGATCCAGTCGCCCTCCACCAGCGGCACATACTCGCGCAGCAGCAGCCAGGCGGTGGAGGGATTGATGCGCAGCATGGCCGCTTGGGCGAGGTCGATGGCCGCGGGCAGCTTGGCAAAAAAATGCTCGGCAGCGACGAGGTGCTGGGTCCAGGTGCCGGCACCGAGCAGCGGGATGACGGGATCGCCCACGCTGAGCGAGGCCACATCCGCGCCGATCTCCTCCACCACGCCGGAGCCCTCGTGGCCGGGGATGCAGGGCAGGCGCGGTTTGCGGCCGTAATTGCCATGGATGACGTTCAGGTCCGCCGGATTGACCGGCGCGAACTTCATGCGCACGCGCACGTCGTGCGGGTCGAGCTCTGGCAGCTGGTGTTCGGCGACGCGGACCACCTGCGCGGGCGGACCGTTTTCAGAGATGAGCAGGCATTGGGAGGTCATGCGGACAAATGAATAACGCGTTTGCGGCGCAGCTTGTACGCAGCGCTTGCCAACGCAATCAAACAAGCCCGCAAAGTGGCGCGCGGCCGTGACGTTTGAGCGCAAGCATGTTTTGTTTCCGTGTCGTCCTGCTGCCGCTGCTGTGTTCCGCCTTCGCCAGCGCCGGGGACTGGCCGGAGTTCCGCGGTCCGACCGGCCAGGGCCACAGCAGCGCCACCGGGTTGCCGGTGGAATGGAGCGCGCGCAAAAACGTGGTTTGGAAAACACCCGTGCCAGGCCTCGGCTGGTCATCGCCCGTGGTGGCGGGGGATCGCATTTACCTGACCTCAGCGGTGGAACAGGGCGGCAAGCAGACTTTGTGCGCGCTTTCCCTCGACGCGGCCTCCGGCAAAATTCTCTGGCAGAAAGGCCTGATCGAGCCGCAGGATCAAAACGCGCTGCGCATCCATCAAAAAAACAGCCACGCCAGCCCGACGCCAATCATCGCGCATGGCCGTCTTTACGTGCACTTCGGCCATCTCGGCACGGCCTGTTTGGACGCCGAATCGGGCGATGTGATCTGGCTGACGCGCGAGCATGCCTACGCGCCGGTGCATGGCAATGGCGGCAGTCCGGTGCTGGTGGACGGCCTGCTCGTTTTCAACACCGATGGCGCCGCCAACCCGGCCGTGATCGCGCTCGACCAGGAGACGGGCCAACTGCGCTGGAAAAGCGTGCGCACCTCGGAGGCGAAGCGCAAATTTTCTTTCTCGACGCCGCTGGTCATCGACATCAGAGGCCAGCGCCAGATCATCACTCCGGGCAGCGGCGTGGTGCAGGCGTTGGAGCCTGCGACGGGTCGCGAATTGTGGCGCGTGAATTACGATCAAGGCTACTCGGTGGTGCCGCGTCCGGTGTTTGCCGGCGGCCTGCTCTTCGTTTGCACCGGCTACGACCGCCCGGCGCTGCTGGCCATCCGTGTCGATGAAAGCTCGCGTGGCGATGTGACCCAAACGCACGTGGCCTGGCGCCAGGAAAAATTCGTGCCGCACAATCCATCGCTGGTGGTGGCAGGCTCGGAGCTGTTCATGCTGGCGGACAACGGCGTGTTGTCCTGCCTCGACGCGGCTTCTGGCAAAGTCCATTTTCAAGAGCGCTGCACCGGTCCGGCTTCGGGCTCGATTCTGCATGGGGACGGGCGGCTCTACTTGCTGGATGAACGCGGCCTCGGTGTCGTGGTGGCGGCAGACAAACGCTTCCAGGTGCTGGCCAAAAACGATCTCGACGAGCGCTGCCTCGCCTCTTACGCGGTCGTCGGCAGCGACCTGCTGTTGCGCAGCGCGGCGCACTTGTATCGCATCGGCGAGCGCCGTTGAAGCGCGGTCACAGGCCGGTCGGATGATCGATAAAAGTCCACGGCAGGCCGAAGCGCGTTTCGAGGTCTGCCGCCAGGGCTTTGACGCCAAAGGTCTCGGTCGCGTAGTGCCCGCCGTAGAGCACGTTGACACCCAGCTCCTCCGCCAGCGGGTAGCTCCAGTGCGGACCCTCGCCGGTGAGAAAGGTGTCCACGCCCGCCTTCGCCGCCGCCGCCACTTCGGAGCCGGAGCCGCCTGAGGAAATGCCGATGCGGCGCGTTGTTCTGGGGCCGCCGGGACAAACATGCACCGGTCCGCCGTCGAGCGCTGAACGGAAGCGCGCGACAAGTTCCTCCAATGCGATTTCCGCTTCGGCGATGAGGCCGATGTTCGTTCCTTTGTAGTCGAGAAAGCCGCCGCACGCTGTCAAACCGAGCGCCTTGGCGATGCAGGCGTTGTTGCCCAGCGTGGGATGCGCGTCGAGCGGCAGGTGCGCACTGTAAACCGCAAGGCCATGCTCGAAACAAAGGCGCAGTTTTTCATGCAAGGCGCCCGTGACCGGCTGCAAACCGCTCCAAAACAGGCCGTGATGCACCAGCAGCAGGTTGGCGCCCGCCGCCACCGCTTTGCGAATCACCGGCAGCGAGGCATCCACCGCCGCCGCCGCCCGCATCACCTGCAAACCCGGCGCATCGACTTGCAAGCCGTTCAGCGCGGGCGGGTAGTCGGCGATCTCGCGAATGCGGAGTTCGTTGTCGAGATGGGAGACGAGATCGGCGAGCTGCATGCGTGTATGATGCGCGCATCGTGTCCGCAGGCAAGGTGGAGAAGGCGAACGCAAAGAGGGAGGAAATTGCGAAATGGCAAAGCGCGGCGATGCTAGGCTGTGTCCTGGCTGGGTTACCTTTTCATCTTCGCCGCCGGTTTTGTCTGCGGCGCCGCCACCTGGCTGCTGTGGATGCTTCTCCGGTTTGTGATGGATTTGAAGGCGGTGCGCGAAGCGGCGGGCGACCGCTTGGCGGGACTGGACCGCAGCGAGGCGGACCACCAGGCGCTGGAGGCGGTGCGCAACTGCAAAAACCGCCTGCGCTGGCAGCGCAAGCTCAATCCCGAATGGCTGCCGCCGCTAATCGATGAAGTGCCCAAGTTGGTGCGCGAGATTGCCGCCATCTACCACCCCAGCGAGATCAATCCGCTGCTCGCACCCGGTCTCGGCCAGTTCTCCCGCGCGGTGCATCTGACTGCGCTCGACGTGGCCGATTTTTTGCAGACCCGCTCCATCGGCCGCCTGATCGACGTCAGCGCCAACACCGCCCTCAAGACCTGGGAGATGACGCAAAAAATCGCGCGTCACGAGACGGTTAAGAGAGCGGGCAAGTGGTATCGCCGTGTATTGCCCGTGTGGCAGGCCGCCGCTTACAAATCGCCGTTGATGTGGGCGACCGTGGCGGTGTCCAATGTCGCCGCCCGCACGCTGCAACCCGCCTTCATCGACCTCATCGCCCGCCGCGCCATCGATCTTTACGGCGGCCGGCTCGGTCCGGTGACACCGGGCGAACAGGCGCTGCTGCTGAAATCCGGACGCGAAACGCAGCCGGATTGATTCGCCGGCTTGCAACGCCGGCCCGTGCCGCCGCGTACTGCCTTGTTCCGTTTCCCGCCCATGCCGCACTCCCCCCGCTTCCTCTGCCTCGCCCTGCTGCCGTTGCTCACCCTGCCTGCCCTGGCGCATCCGCCGAAAAAAATCCACACCAACCGCGAGAGCGTGCAAATCCTGCCGCTGCCGAAGGAGGAAGGCAGCTTTCACTTCATCATCTACGGCGACCGCACCGGCGGGCCGCCGGAGGGCGTCGAAGTCCTCGCCCAAGCCGTCAAGGACACCAACCTGCTCGACCCCGATCTCGTCATGACCGTGGGCGACCTCGTCCAGGGTTACAACTCCCAGGAACCCTGGGAAAAACAAATGCAGGAATACCGCGGCATCATGAACAGCCTGCGCATGCCCTGGTTCCCCGTAGCCGGCAACCACGACATCTACTGGCGCGGCGAGGACCGCCCGCCCACCGAGCACGAAGTCAATTACGAGAAGCACTTCGGCCCGCTCTGGTATTGGTTCGAGCACAAGAAAAGCGGCTTCCTCGTGCTCTTTTCCGATGAGGGCGACCCCAACGACCCCGCCGCCCCGCGCCGCTACACCGATCCCGTCCAGCAAAAATTCAGCCCCACCCAGCTCACCTGGCTGCGCCAGTCCCTGCAGGAGATGAAGGACTTGGAGCACATCTTCGTCTTCATGCACCACCCGCGCTGGGCGCCGGACATTTATCCTGGCAACAACTGGGACGAAGTCCACAAGCTCCTCGTTGCCAACGGCAACGTCACCGCCTGCTTCGCCGGGCATATCCACCGCCTGCGTTACGACGGCATCAAGGACGGCATCGAGTACTTCGCCCTCGCCGCCACCGGCGGCAGCATCCCCGGCGACTATCCGGGCATCGGCTATCTGCATCATTACAACGTCGTCACCGTGCGCCCGGAGGGCATCAAAGTCAGCACCATCCCCGTCGGCGCGGTCATCGACCCCCGGCGCTACACCGTCGAGCGTGGCGCCGACATCGAACTCGCCCGCGGCATGACGCCGGAGATTCTCTCCGGCCCCATCACCCTCGACGCCACGGGCCACGGCGGCGGCCTCTACCAGTTCAAATGGACCAACCCCGCCCAGCGCCCGCTGGAGATCACCCTTTCCGCCGCAGACAGCAAAGAATGGCGCGTCTCCCCCGACCACGCCCATCTCAGCCTCGCGCCCGGCGAGAGCAAAATCCTCGCCTTCCACTGCGAGCGCAACCAGCCGGACCTGCCCGCCAGCGTGCAGGCGCTCGCGTTCGTTTTGGAAACCGACTACTTGGAGGAAGCCGTCCGCGTCGCCCTGCCGCCGCGCCGTCTCCCCGCCCTCTGGACCTTCTCCAGCCTGCCGGAGATCGCCTTCAAGCCCGCCGCCAAAGCCACCGCGTTGCACCTCGGCAACAGCAAGACCGCCGGCATCCGCGTCGATTCCGCCGCCTTCGACCTGCCGGATGGCCCCTTCACTCTGGAAGCCTGGGTCTATCCGGTGAAGCCGCAGCCCTTGATCGGCATCCCCGTCAACTCCGGCATCGTCACCAAAACCCAAAGTTCCGAATACGGCCTGCTCACCGAAGAAGACCGCGCCTCCTTCGTCGTCTATATCGACGGCAAACAAGCCCGCGTCACCGCCCCGCAACCGCTGCCCGAAGGCCAATGGACCCATATCGCCGGTGTGTTCGACGGCAACTCCCTCGTCCTCTATCTCGACGGCCAGGAAGCCGCCCGCCGCAAGGCCCAGGGCAAACGTACGCTCAACACCCTCCCCCTCTACCTCGGCGCCGACCCCGATGAAAAAGGCAACCCCAGCCGCCCCTTCCCCGGCTGGGTGGATGAAATCCGCCTCAGCAAAAACGCCCGCTACACCGCCCCCTTCCAGCCCGCCCGCCAGCAGCAGCCGGACGCGGACACCGTCCTCCACTTCCCCCTCGACCGCCACCACTCCACCATCGTCCCCGA